>JACRII010000022.1 GCA_016235875.1 Planctomycetota bacterium | reverse complement strand
TCCATCGTCGTATGCGCTGCCGTCTTGGAATCGATGGCAATGCCTGCTTATAGCAGCGTTATGAAAGAAGTTTATCACGAAAATTATCGTGGAAAGGCTATGGGATATGTGCGGTTCTTCTGTAATATGTCGACAGTAGTGGCCTCCTTTGCGGGGGGATATTTATTAGACCTTGGTAACGGTACTTTTTATCGATTCATTTTTCCGGTTGGCGCCGTTTTTGGAATGACTTCTTCACTTCTTTTCAGAAAGATCAAGATTAGACGCGAAACAAAGATCAATGCACTTGAACGTTTATCGGTTATCATAAATGAGTTTGGCAAAAACAATCATCTTAAATATTTTACGATGTCGTTCTTTATTGCAGGCTTTGGCTATCTCATTGGTGTGCCTCTCTATCCCCTCTTCCTGGTTGACGAACTCTCACTATCAAATACGATTATTGGATATTTAGGCTCCATTACAGCGCTTTCAGGTTCGATCTCTTTCTTCTTCTGGGGACACCTTATTGATCGCTTTAAACCACTGAATCTACTAAAGGTCATCATGCTCATTGCCGTAGCTATTCCTTTTCTTTACGCAATTTCACACAATATATATCCCATATTTATCGCATCGGTCATCAGTGGTGTAATTATGAATGGGTGGGACTTATGCTGGTATAACCATATTATTCAGGAGGTCAAAAGAGAACACACGCCTGGTATATTTGGCATACAATATTCTCTTATCGGCATACGAGGACTCACTGCTCCTTTTATCGGAACGATGTTATATCAGCACATCGGCATGCGTTTGACGCTTTTAACCTCAGGGTGTGTTATTGTAACAGGCGCCGTATTAATGTTATTCTGCAGGAAAAAAGCCTATGCTCCGAAATTCCAAATCGCAACAAGGGGTGTACAGGCTGATTAAAACAATCTTATAATTAAATCGGAGTAACAGTTCCCCCCCTCCCCTAACCCCTCCCACCAGGGGCGGGGGAAAAACGTTTCCTCTCCCTTGATGGGGGAGGTGAGGTGGGGGTGTTGAACTGTTATGAATCGGAGGCTGACAAAATGAAACTCACCGAAAACCTCGTAACTATTCGTTTAAAGTTAAAAAATGCCCCTGGCACATTGGGCATGGCCCTTACTGCCATTGGTGAGTTAGGTGGCAGCATGGGCAATATTCAAATTATAAAAGCTGAAAAGGAATTTAAGGTCAGAGATCTGGCCGTATATGTCAGCACCGACAAACAGGTCAAAGATATTGTGAGCGCAATTTCGGCCATTGGAAAGGAATTTGTTGAAGTTGTCAGCGTCAAAGACAAGGTCTTCGAACTTCACGAGAAGGGAAAAATATTTTTAAATAATCGCATCAGCATTTCTACCTTTGAAGACCTTTCACGAGTATATACACCCGGCGTAGCCAAAGTTTGCATGGCCATCCACGAACGCCCGGAACTGGCCAGGGAATATACCATTATCAAGAATACCGTAGCAGTTATCACCGATGGTACTGCCATTCTTGGATTGGGCGATATTGGCCCTGTAGCAGGAATGCCCGTTATGGAAGGCAAGTCCATGCTATTCAAGGCATTTGGGGGTATTGATGCATTTCCCATTTTGTTAAACACCAAGGATGTAAACGAAATAGTCAATACGGTTATAAACATAGCTCCTACTTTTGGCGGTATTAACCTGGAGGATATTTCAGCCCCCCGCTGTTTCGAGGTCGAAAAGAGGTTAAAGGCAGCCTTAAAGATTCCCGTATTTCACGATGACCAGCATGGCACAGCAGTGGTTTGCCTTGCAGGTCTTATTAATGCATTAAAAGTGGTTGGGAAAAAGATAGAAAATGTTTCTATCGTTATCAGCGGCGCCGGCGCTGCAGGAACATCGATTGCCAAAATACTTCTCAGCGCAGGCGCTAAAAACATAGTGGTATGCGATACTGCCGGAATTATTTATAAAGGCAGAAAGACCCATATGAATCCTGACAAGGAAGCCTTGTCAGAAATTACAAATCCAAACAATGAAAAAGGGGTGATTGCCGATGCTATGAAGGGAAAGGATGTTTTCATCGGTGTCTCCGGGCCAAATATGATTACAAAGGACATGGTAAAGACTATGAATAAGGATTCCATAGTCTTTGCTATGGCAAATCCCACGCCGGAGATCGAACCTGATTTGATTGAGGGTGTCGCCAGGATTATTGCTACAGGCAGGTCAGATTATCATAACCAAATCAATAACGTACTTTGTTTCCCGGGCCTTTTCAGGGGGGCATTAGATATTGGGGCAACAACAATCAATGATGAGATGAATATGGCGGCAGCATACGCCATTGCTAATGCTATTGATGAGGATCATCTATCCGAGGATTATATTATACCAAGCGTTTTCAATGAGAAGGTGCATAAGGACGTGGCCAAAGCAGTTGCTGATGCCGCCATCAAAAATGGCGTTGCTACCCGACAATTATTTTAGCAAACACACTCCATATCTACAGTAATATTGGAACTCAAATCAATTTCACACGGTGTAATCTTATTCTTTTTAGCATCACGCAGCAATTTCACTTTTGGTCTGGATAGCTGCTGGATATTTAACGACAGTACAACCCCTGTAAAATCCTTATTTATACCATTCTTGATTCTAACTTCGGAACCCACAGGGTATTTAGGCATTACACCAAGAAAACATTCTACCAATTCTCTATTAAACTGTGTTCCAGACCCATCTTTTATAAGCCCATATACAAAATCAGGTGCCAATCCTTTACGGTACGGCCTGTCCGAAATACAGGCATCGTAAAAGTCCGCAATTGCTGCGATCTCCGCAATCATAATCAATTTATCCTGATCAGTGTAACCAACGTTACCGCTATCAATTTTATTGTTGCCTCTCAAACCTCTAGGATAACCTTTACCGTCCTGTCTCTCATGGTGTTGAAAAGGAATATGCTTTGATGCCTCTCCTATATTTTCGACATCCTTGAGCAACTCATATCCATAGGTGGTGTGCTGCTTTACTTGTTCATACTCTTCCGTTGTTAACTTGCCTTGTTTATTAATAATCTTTTCGTCGATGAAAATCTTTCCAATATCATGAAGAAACTCGCCAATGGCAATTTGTCTCAATTTATCTTTGTCAAGAAATAACCTTTTTGCAATGATTATGGATAACACTGCCGTATCAACAGAATGTTCAAAGGTATAATTATCAAAACTCTTAATCGAATTTAACCCTGACAAAATATTTTCATTCATGAGTTCATCAACAAAAGAATTAATATCTTTACACATTTGCTTAAACGCTTGATTCTCTTGAAAGGCGTTTTTAATCTTTGGAGTATTAATACTTTTAATAATGGATTCGGTAGTCTCTGCTTCTATACTTACTATTGCTGACTGTGTTAATTCGTATGTTTTAAGAATGTCTTTCGTCGCCATAATGCGGATCTTATCAGATATTGGGTCTTTAATGACAACATCCGCAGTTTCCTCATCATCGATATAAACTTTGATAAATCCTCTTTTTTTCAATCCGTTGATGTGACCCTCAACGAGCACTACCCCCCTGTTTAATAATACCTCATAATTTTCTCCGTAAACAGCCTTGCCAAGCACCATTCCTGGTTCTACGTTCTGTATATGCATTCTTCTCATAAATACTTACTTAAACCTTTATTTTAAAAAGGATACGAAAATATAAATCGGCTTCTATGAGTAACCTTTTCTGTGTGTGAAACGCAACACATACAGATGTAAGTGGTGGAAGAAACCTCTAAAACATAGCAGCAAAATATATGCCAATCTATAAGGACTTAGAAATGTAGTTCCATGCCTTCCTGTGCCGCAAAACATTCCATGTGATGATAAGACCCATTCAAATTCTCTTTGCAATTTGCCGCAAAGACGTCAATTTGCTCATCAAAATGGTCCGGGTCGTGATGAAAGAGCGCCAGCCTGCACACCCTTCCCTCTTTCGCAAGATTCAGTACTTCGCTGAGAGGGGAATGCCCCCAACCAATCTTGGTTTTGTATTCCTCATCTGTATATTGTGCGTCATGGATGAGTAAATCCGCACCGCTAATTAATTTTAAAATCTTTTCCCTGGTATCTGACTTATATTTCAATCTAAAAGTCTCATGTGCCCATGATGGTACCAGTTCATTATCAGTAAAATAACATATCTTTGTCTTTCCAAAAGTTACCACATATCCCATAGCCTGGCCTGGATGATTGATATACACGGTGTCGACCTCTGACCCGTCGATAATGTTACGTCCTTCCGAGAGTATTTGAAACTTCATGTGGGCCGACAAGGATTGTAATTTAACAGGGAAATATATGCTTTCCATTTGATTCGATATAATTCTGTCAAGCCTTGCCTCTTGCAAATCCATGCCAAGGATAACAATTTCGTTTCCCTCAATATACGAAGGCATGAAAAAAGGCAGGCCCTGGATGTGATCCCAGTGGAAGTGGCTTAGAAATATATGAACTTTAAGCTTTCTCTCTCCTTTACACAATACGTTCCCAAGTTCTCTGATACCAGTGCCCGCATCAAAAATAAACAATTGATTGTTAGGCAGTCGAACTTCCACGCATGGGGTATTTCCACCATATTTTATATACTTTACACCAGGGGTGGGAATGGATCCCCTGACACCCCAGAATTTGACTTTAATTCCAACCTTCAATATACATCCTATGAAATGTTAAGCGCTTACAAAAAATATTTTGATACTTTGGGAATTAAAATGAATTTATAACATTATTTTTTAGTATTGTCATCCGGCAGGATGTGTCTTACCCCTATTTCGTACTGTCCCATAAACTCATTTACACGAACCACCTCGACAAAAATCTTTTTATATATCCGGTCGTAGTCTGGAGAAAGAACCAAGACACTTCCTGCCTCTAATTTTTTATTTGTTTTTAAGCGAAGCCCACCCTTGGAAATATCCACAACTGTCCCTTCAAAGGTGGATTCTTCTTGTTTGTCAGCCATTTTAAGTTTACAGGGAAAGATTTCATAAAAGCGTTCCTGTTCCCGTCGTTCCATGAGTATGTAATCTTCTTGATCCGCTTTTTCTTGAGATTTTGCACCTTCTTCCTTTATCCTCGTAATAAGATTTTCAATGCAACTTCGCGCCTCACGAAGTTCATCCAGAGATAACTCTTCTAATATTTTCAACACCTTTTCTTTAGAAGACATATTCTATTCTTATTACCGTAATTGTAGATATTCTACACGCATTACTTCCGCAATTTTCATAATTATTACAAATTAGAATTAAAAAGACAATCTCTTTTTATTACTCCTATCAACAATATCCTATAAAATATCATCCAAAAATTTATTTGTGTAATAACCGCTTTTTGTAATAATTACAAAGGTACGATGTAAAAATTACATGATTTCAGATTTAACAACGGCTTTATAACAGCGGAGACAAAAATTCGTTTAATTCTTACTTCATACATCAATTACACTTACAACACTTACCTACCATATCAGATGAATTTGGTACTTCCATTGCATTTCTTTTACTCGCAGATACTACCTGATTATTTATCTTTCTTTCACAACGATACATGCAGCATGCTGTGCTCTAGGGTTTTCATCTACGGTGAACCTCCCGGTGCCGGGGTGAAAGTCAGAGGTGCAGCTTGCTGCGTTTAACATTTTTCCTGGAATTGTATACTCGAAAAGAAGAATGAGACAGAAAACGGTACTCATAACAGGTGCGACGGGATTTTTAGGAAGTTACATCACCAGAGAACTGTTTGAAGCAGGTTTTCAGTTAAAACTCCTTGTCAGAAAGACAACGACGGGCGCAAAGGAACGACTTTCTGAGGTGTTTCCGGCGAACTACGAGTTAAAGACACTCCTCAAACGCATTGAAATAATCGAGGGGGACATTTCCAGCAATTATCTCGGTCTGAGCGCGCGGGAGTATTTTAAATTAGCAGGTACGGTGGATGAGGTGTTTCACTGTGCTGAGACGACTCAATTGAGAAAAGAGGGAAACGACACCCTTGCCAGGACAAATGTGCTGGGAACGGCGCTCGTGAGCCTGTTCTGTATCACGAAAAGGCACAAGCGGCTTCACTACATCAGTACTGCATATGTTGCGGGGAAGAGGCGCGGAGTAGTGCTGGAAGACGAATTGGAGAAAGGACAGTCATTCAATAATGGCTACGAGAGGTCGAAATACGAAGCAGAGAGGTACCTTGCGGTGTTTCTGGGACAATACCGGATTCCCTGCACCATCTATCGTCCCGGCATCATCACGGGGGATGCGATTACAGGATATACCAGGAAGTGGGAGAATGTTTATGTGTTTTGCAGGGAGTTGAATCGTCTGAATGCTCACGGAATGGCCAAAGGCAGAAATCCTTTTCTCTTCCCGCTGAGAATTCCTGGGGATAAGTACAGTACCGTGAATCTGGTGCCTGTGGACTATGCGGCGCGTGCGATAGCCGCCATCTCCATGAAGGCAGAAAGTATTAACAAGACATTCCATATTGTCAATCCATCTCCGCCGACCATGGGGGAACTTGCGGTGTGGCTCATGGTTGCAACGGGCAATCATCGAATAAAAGTAGTGCCTCTGCATGAATTTAACATGCAGCCACAGACCAGGGAAGAGCTGCTATTTGCACGGAAGACAGCGATATTCCAGCCCTATATGTTCGGAGAGGCATGTTTTGATTCCACGAATACAAGAAACCTGTTGATCGGTACGGGAATCGAGTGTCCGATAATCACAGATGATTTGATCTGCAAGTTTAATAAATATGCAATTGAAATGAACTGGGGCAGGAAGGGGCAAATTGCAAAAAAAATTGAGAAATTAGATAAGGGGTTTAACTATTTCTATACCAATTTGAACACCACGATCATGTGAACAAAAGTCCGGAAATATCAGGAGATATTACTCCGGACATTAAAAATGAATACCTGATTAACTAAAAAAACAATTTGATATTTAGAATATTTAAGGTATTGTATCTACGAATTAAAAGGGCAATAGAGCAGGTTTCATATAAATTTCACAATTTTAACCACTCATAATAGAATGTTTAGTTTCACTGATACTAAAAAACTCGATAAGCTTTATCAAGAAGGAGATTGGAACGGCATTATTGAAATTGCCGAACGCCATTTCAAGGATGATATAATAAACGTAAAGGTCTTAAATGACCTTGCTGTCGCTTATAAGAAAATAGGCAGAGACAGGGACGCATTTCTCGTCTGCCAGAAAATATACGAAAACTACCCCATAACTGATATTTTGAAGGAAAGTGTCAACACAGGTATACGGTACATGAGGTACCACCTCGTCATGGGCGAATTATTATATTTACGGGGAGAATATGAAGAGGCATTACACATCCTCAATCAATTAAAACTTATTGGAAGCCATTTCTCAGATAAATTTTATATACTCGCTAAAATTTATATCAAAAAGGGCCTTGTTGATAAGGCATTGGACGAATACAGAAACCTGTTCCATCTCTGTCCACACCGTCATACGACGGCGCTCAAAGGATTTGTTGAGATTATTGAATTGGACCCGCTCAACGAATCTGCTTATAAATCTCTTTACGAAGCATATAAGAAAAAAGGGGTACTGGACAAAGCGATTGCGGAATACGAAGCCACCTCCCGGCTTAACGATAATTTCATGAATAAATATATTTTAGGACATCTCTACTATTATGCAGGAAGAATCAAAGACAGCATTGCATATTTCAATAAGTTTCTTACACTACCGCCAAACGATACTAATATACAATTTTTTCTTGCTTATATTTATTCTGAAAATAATGAAGTGGAACGCGCCGTGGGTATTTTTCAGGATTTAATTATAAAAGACCCTTCGAAACTCAGGGTTGCTATCTCACACCTTGAAAAATTACTCATGCACAAATTAGATGAAAAGCAGACACCGTGCCTCCTGAACGCATTGTGCGAATTCTGCGCACAAGTAATGGCAACGGACATCCCATTAGCAGAAAATGTTTTAGCAAAAATCATAAAGCTAAAACCAAATGACGGCATTTACCAAACCAAATTGGAAACCTTGCTCGACAGGGCAGCGGAGCAGTATATCAAGGGAGGCCAGGTCGATATGGCATATGAAAGGCTGCAAAAACTGATACATTTAAGACCTGATAATTTGAATTATGCAAAACGCTATAAAGACGCGCATAAAATAATTATCGAACCAAAGATTAAAAATCTTGAGAAAATTTTGTCGAACATAAATCTTCCGGAAGCAGAGGCAAACAGGATTCAATATGAGCTTGCAACCCTTTACGAAGAAAAAGAGGACGAAAAGGCGCTGTCGCTGCTCCAAACGGTCGAACGAGTTCCATCCGAATATCAGCTTGATGCCCAGTTCAGGCTTGGAAAATTTTTTTTCAAAAAAGGCACACGGAACATTGCAGAGGAATATTTCAACAAGGTAATTGAAGCCGCCATGCCTATGGATAAAAAAGTGGATTCCCTCTATCAAATAGGCGTTGCATTTGAAGAACACGACATTCCTGAGAAGGCGCTCGACATTTACAAAAAAATAATATCTTTTGACATCGGTTACAAGGATATCGCGAAACGGCTTGAAATTATTACCCAAAGACTCAAAATGAAAGAGACCATGAGCGCCTCAGAACTTGTGCTCGAGGATCGATATGAAGACATACAGCTTATCGGGCAGGGCAGTATAGGCGTAGTCTACAGGGCGGTGGATAAAATCCTTAAAAGAAAAGTAGCTTTAAAGGTTATCAAGGATGATTATAAAAATAACAAAGAAGCCATCGAACGATTTATTCGTGAAGCCCAATCAGTCAGTCTTTTTAAACATCCCGGTTTTATTACCATATACGATATCAATGTCAATAAGCAGTTCTTCATTGTAATGGATTATATCGAGGGGGAAGACCTCCAGCTTCTTATGAAAAAAGGGGCGTTACCCATGAAAGACGCCGTTCAAATTGCAATCAATATATGCGATGCCTTAAGCTGCGCTCATCAAAACGGGGTTGTTCATCGTGACATCAAACCCGGTAATATACTTGTCATGAAGGACCTGAGAATAAAAATATCCGATTTTGGACTTACCCAATTAATGACGCCTTCGGTAATAGGACAGCCAGGACAGGTGTTAGGCGAGCCGGTGTATTTGTCCCCGGAACAAATCAGGGGAGAAACTTTAGACTATCGCAGCGATATTTATTCCTTTGGCATTATCCTTTATGAAATGCTCACGGGAAAGACCCCATTTAATGAAGGCGACATCGCCTATCGCCACATCAATGAAGAACCACAACCACCTGCTACGCTAAACTCAAAAATCCCCCGATGGCTTGAAAACATCGTCCTCAAATGTATCAGGAAAAAACCTGAGGATAGATATCAACAAACCGACCATCTCCTCAAGGAAATAAAATCCTATTCCAAATTTATCCTGGATTCTTAGCAATAAACAACTGGAACAATAACAGACAAGCTCGGTAATTGGGAATGAGGATATCGTGAATCGTCGCAGGCTTCCCATCGTTCCGACATGCGCCAGCGTACAGGCATGAAAAGTAGTACAAACCAGAAGAATGCAGAAACAGAACACACAGAGAGCGAAACCAAATCCATCGTATCCTCAGAACTCAGCGTTCATCCAAAAGTTTCTTTATCTGGTTCATATCATGCGCAGGAGCCTTACAGGCATAATTTTCACACATATAAGCCGTTGCCCTGCCATCTACCGCCTTTTGTTCCTTGACGAACCTGATAATTTCTTCGATAGATTTGTCCTTTTCCGGATGCAATATTACGACCTTGCCGGGCAGGAATCTCCTTCTTATTTCCGTGAGTATCTGCTTTGTATCATCAGCGCCAGGCTCTCCTGCAATGACAATCTCCTTCGTGGGACCTAATGCAAAGTCAAGGGCACACAGAAATTGGGCATAGCCTGACGGATAATTGTTTACCGTTTCTGCAAAGGTTCTCATAATTTGCCCGGAAATATTTGTCAGTTCCAGGTTCCCGGTCATACGGCTTAATCGCAAAATATTCATGAGAGCGACAGAATTCCCGGAAGGTGTAGCCCCGTCATATATCTCCTTTGTCTGCGCAATGAGTTGTTCATTCCTTTTGCCGCTAAAAAAGAAGCCACCCCCCTTTTCATCCCGGAAATCATCAATCATCAGCTTATTGAGTTCCAAAGCCATTTTAAGGTATTTCACCTCAAAGGTTGCCTCGTAGAGATCTATTAAACCCCATACAAAATAAGCATAGTCATCCAGATGTCCTGGAATAGCTGCCTCACCTAGTCGGTATCGTTTTAGCAGCGAACCATCCTTCAGCCGTAATGTGTTCAGGATAAAATCTGCAGCACGCACCGCTGCCTGCGCATACTTTGGCTCATTGAGCGCCTGAGCGCCCTTGGCCATGGCTGCAATCATCAATCCGTTCCATGAAGTAAGTATTTTATCGTCCTTGTGAGGATGGATGCGTTTCTCACGGACAGTAAAGAGTTTTGCCCTGGCTTTGCCGAGCATTTCCTGGAGGTCTTCGAGTTTTACACCTTCCAGTTTGGCAAAGGCATTTATTTCTTTATCCACGTGCAGGATGTTCTTTTCCTCAAAATTACCCTCTTTAGAGACGTCATAAAAATCACAGAATATCTTTCCGTCCTTTTCACCCAATATTTTTATGATTTCGTCAGGCGTCCAGACATAACATTTCCCTTCTACTCCTTCACTGTCGGCGTCCTCGGCGGAATAGAAACCACCCTCCGGAGAGGTCATGTCCCTCAGTATATAAGTAAAGATATCTTTTACAATATCGGCATAAAATTCCTTCCCCGTGGCTTGACATGCCTCAATATAAGCCATCGCAAGCAACGCCTGGTCATAGAGCATTTTTTCGAAATGCGGTACAAGCCAGTATTCGTCCGTGGAATATCTGTGGAATCCACCTCCCAACTGATCGTATATGCCGCCACGCCCCATCCGATCAAGGGTTTTTTCAACTATTTCCAGAGCCGTGGGGTCGTTACTGCGCTTCCACCACCGAAGGAGAAAGGTATAATTATGGGGAGTCGGGAACTTGGGCGACGTGCCAAAACCACCGTAAATATTGTCGTAATTACCCGTCAGCTGTTCGTAGGCATGCTTTAAAGTATCGGAAGTAAGCGTTTCTGTAGTTGATGGTTCAGATACTGTTTGCAATACTTTTACCACCTGTTCGCTTGATGTAAGCACACTCTCTTTATTCGTCTTCCACAGATTGGATATCTGGTTTAGAATGGCAATGAACCCGGGATTCCCGTACCGTTCGGTTTTCGGGAAATAGGTGCCTGCATAAAATGGTTTTCTTTCCGGCGTCAGGAAAAGATTTAAGGGCCAGCCGCCGCTGCCGGTCATAGCCTGGCATACGGTCATGTAAATATTATCAATGTCAGGCCGTTCTTCCCTATCGACTTTAATCGACACAAAATATTCATTCAGAATTTTTGCCACCTCCTCATCCTCAAACGATTCGTATTCCATGACATGGCACCAGTGACAGGTCGAATAGCCAATAGAAAGGAAGATGGGTTTGTTTTCCCTTGCTGCCTTCTGAAACGCCTCTTCCCCCCACGGATACCAGTCAACCGGGTTATAGGCATGCTGCAGGAGGTATGGACTTTTTTCGTTGATTAAATGGTTAGGCTTCTCTTTGTGAGGGGTTTTAATGTCCGTCTGGGAAGTTTTTGTGTGGGGACTATTTTCGTTTGCCTTCATATCATTAATTACGCAACCTTTCAAAAAAATGGATAGGACAAAAGTTCGTAACAACCGTAAATAGATATTGTCCACAGAAAGGGATAAAAATTTACCCATACTACTATTTTATTTTTATGTCCTTTTTATTTTTCCACTGCGGGTTCGAGTTTGCAACTCGAACCGGAATGTTGATACATTTAAACGTGCGATTGGTGTTCAATCCGGTGTTATTCAATCAAACCTCGGAGTTCAGGTTGTGAACTTGAACCCGTCTGAGTGCAATGAGACAATTTCCTTACTTTGTTACTAACCAGAGTATTTCAAATTAGGCATTTGGCAACTGATTCTCCCTCCCTTGATGGGAGGGACTAAGGGAGGGTGGTTATTTTTTTTCCTTCACCCCCACCTAACCTCCCCCATTAAGGGGGGAGGAACTGATTGTTTAAAATTCCTTAGCATTTGAATTATACTCTTGTTTCTTTTTTAAGGATAGCGAAATTCTTCTTCTTTTTAAGTCCACATCCAATACCGTAGCCGTTACTTTTTGTTGAACTTTTACCACATCACCGGGATTTTTCACAAACCGGTCTGCAAGTTCGCTGATATGCACTAATCCATCCTGATGCACCCCGATATCCACAAAAGCGCCAAATGCGGTAACATTGGTGACTATGCCGGTGAGTGTCATGCCGGGCTGTACGTCCTCTAGTTTTTCAATTCCCTCCGCAAACTCAACATTTTCAAACTTTTCTCTGGGGTCCCGGCCGGGCTTGGCTAATTCACCAATAATGTCAGTCAGAGTAGGGATACCCACCTTTTCCGTCACATACTTTTTGAGATCGATTTTTTCCCTGATTTTTTCGTCACTCATCAAATCGGTAATTGAGCATTTAAGGTCTTGCGCCATAGTATCTACTATTGGATAACTTTCCGGATGCACGGCGCTCCCATCAAGAGGATTCTTCCCCTCTCGTATGCGTAAAAAACCCGCCGCCTGCTCAAATGCGCTCGGACCCAGCCTGGATACATTCCGGAGTTCTTCTCTGGATGCAAAAGGACCGTGTTCGTTCCGGTACTCCACGATGTTCTTTGCAAGCTGCGGCCCAAGACCCGAAACGTACATAAGGAGCTGCTTGCTTGCCGTATTCACGTCAACACCTACTTTGTTCACACAACTGATTACCACATCGTCAAGACTCTTCTTTAATGCACCCTGGTCGACATCATGCTGGTACTGTCCCACACCGATAGATTTTGGATCTATCTTTACCAACTCTGCCAGCGGGTCCATAAGACGCCTGCCAATGGATACTGAACCGCGCACCGTCACATCATGATCAGGGAATTCCTCACGCGCAGTTTCCGAAGCGGAATACACCGATGCTCCGCTTTCGTTTACCATCACTACGGGAACCTTTCTGGAAAGTTTTAAGGAACGAATAAAAGACTCTGTTTCCCTTCCCGCAGTGCCGTTTCCCACGGCAATGGCTTCTATCTGAAATCGTTCGCAGAGATCCATGATTTTAGAGGCTGCCTCCGCCGAGGATTTCTCGGATTGATGGAGATATATGGTATCGGAATGCACCAACTTTCCCTGACTATTCATGCAAACCACCTTACATCCCGTGCGGATACCGGGGTCAATGGCAAGGATATTTTTCTGTCCAAGGGGTGCGGCAAGCAGGAGTTGCCCAAGATTCCCGGCAAAGACCTTGATTGCCTCTTCTTCCGCACGCTCTTTTGTTACAAGGCGTATCTCCGTTTCTATCGAAAGAGACAAAAGCCTTTTGTAACTATCATGAACCGCCGTCCTGACCTGTTGAGAGGCCAATCCGTCGTTTTTTACAAAAAGCGCTTCCAGTTGCATCAATGCCTTATCCTCCGGAGGAATGATGCGGAAACCCAGGAATCCCTCCTTTTCCCCGCGCCTCATGGCAAGAATCCTGTGCGATGGCGCTTTTGCCACAGGTTCTTCCCATTCATAATAATCTTTGTACTTTATGCCCTCTTCCTCTTTACCGGTGACCACTTTTGATTTAAAGATTCCATACTGAAGATAGAGTTCGCGCATGTGCGTGCGGGCAGATTGATCCTCGCTTACCCATTCTGCAATAATGTCCCGCGCCCCTGCAAGGGCGTCTTCCACAGAATCAACCCCCTTTTCCGCACTAACAAAAGCGGCTGCTTCAGATGCTGGGTCTCTATCATCCTGGGCAAAAATACACTGTGCCAGAGGTTCAAGGCCTTTCTCCTTTGCGATTGTTGCCCTTGTACGGCGTTTGGGGCGATACGGCAGGTAAATATCTTCCAGGACTGTAAGAGACTCAGCCGCTGCAATTTTTTCATTCAATTCGTCGGTAAGCTGGCCGCGCTCTTCGAGGGATTTCAGAATAGCCTCACGCCGTTTATCTAATTCAATCAACTTGCTCAGACGGTCACGGATAGCCCCAATGGCAACCTCGTCCAGACTGCCCGTGGCCTCTTTCCTGTATCGTGCGATAAACGGTATGGTCGCCCCTTCATCAAAGAGCAGAGCAGTTGCCCTAACCTGTTTGTGTATTAAATTGAGTTCGGCTGCAATTTTTGTAACATGTACTTCGTTCATTTTCTCCTCTGAAATCAAAATTTATAATCTCGTATGTATTTATAAACAAAACAAGCTGCAATCGGCAGCTTTTCATGTAGCGCGAACTTCAGTTCGCATAGGATATAAGCGAACTAAAGTTCGCGCTACAATTGTAATTTTGAAATACCGAAACCTTAATTTATGCAAACATCGGAAACTATTGCTATATGCATGTTGGGGTAATTCATGAATTACCCCTACCCGAGCTGTCCAAAAAGGTTTTATCCACTCCTTTATCCCCTCCCAAGAGGGGACTCTTTGATTCCCCTCTAGAGAGGGGTCAGGGGTGTGTTTGTAATTTACTATACCTCACAAACCCACACAACAAAAAAGAAGGTTTATACCCTTATTTCCCTTTGTCTTTTAAGACATCTTCTGCCCAGCTTAGGGCAGCAACAACTGATGGAAAGCCGATGGTACTGGTAAGGAGAATAATTGCGTGATATATCTCTTCGGGCGTTGCTCCCGCTTCAATAGCCCTTCTTACATGACTGTGAACAGCGCCTTCGGAATGTACCGTTGCCGCCGCTGCAAGCTGAATCAGGTGCGCAGTCCTTTCGTCGAGAGGTCCTTCCTGTTTAACAACCTTGCCAAGCTCCTCAACTGCCTTGAAATACTTTTCATGCCTTTTTTTAATCTGAAGATACTGTTTCGGTAATTTTTCCTTTGACATAAAACATCCTTTCTTAATTTGGTGGGTTCGCCTCGCTTCACCCAACCTTCACAAAAATTTCCCGTTATACATCCTGTAAATCCTGTCAAATACGATTACTCATTATCAATTCCGATAAAATTAAAACAATTGACTCTCCTATAAAAACCTGTTATCTTCACCAAAAAGTGCCCTAATTTTTACTCCTCTCATAAATCAGGAGAAAATCATGGTAAAAACAATTGAAGCAATTTATGAAAACGGTGTCTTTAAACCAATATCTCCACTTCCTGATATTTCTGAACACAAGAAAGTAACCCTTGTTATCGAAGATAACCATGAAGGGTCGCGTGACATTCTTTCTCTTGCCGCTAAGGTATACGACGGTCTTTCACAAAAAGACATCGAGGATATTGAAAAACCGGCATTTGACAGAAGCCACTTTTCTAGAGATTGAGACTTCTCCATGCATCCGCCATTTTTCCCGCATCCAGCGGGTAGGGTGGGCTCGCCCACCGAAATATCGTTCGCTCATTCGCGGTGCTTACTTTTTTGGTGGGCGATGCCCACCCTACATATGGCTGGAAAAGATAATCTTATTAAAACCGCCTCCGTACCCATCCTTTTGCTGGTTTGCAGCTTGAACCCCACTTTTTATATTTTTGACTTCGTTACCGATTGCATATAGGGATTGTGTTGGGTTCGCTTCGTTTAACCCAACCTACACGACTATTACTCACTCACAACGGTAACAGTTATCTTCTTTTTTATGTTACCGGCTTTGAATGTTACCTTTGCATTACCGGCCTTTCTTTTGGCGGTAATCTTGAAAGCAGCCGCACCGTTTTCGTCTGTTGTTTCGCTTGACGAGCTGATCTTTATACACTTCTTTCTGGTGACGTTTACCTTTGCAAAGACATTCTTATTTGCAACAGGGCAACCGCCAGCATCGGTTACCGTTACGGTAACAACCTGACTAGCCAGTTTTAAAAGCTCAAAGTCTCCGGTATCTGTTTCAACAGTTTTTACCTTTCCATCACACCCTGAAGGCGATGGGGCCGGTGTTGGCGTTACAACGGGTGAGGGTGGTGGTGTTGGTGTTGGAGAAATGGTCGGCGTAGTTGTGGGCGTTTGTGAAGCCGAGGCGTACCCAAGATCACCATTCGTATAATCATAATAGCTGATGTGCGCATTACCGGATGTGTCCAGGGCTATCGAGACATCACTTCCTTCTCCAATGCGCACCGTACTGTCCACTGTTGTCGTTACCCATGCACCACTGGCATTCGTGGCGTACCTGAGACCATTCGCATAACCATAATAGCTGATATGCGCATTACCGGCAGCGTCCAGGGCCATCGAGGTATTCCCACCCATAATTGAAGTACTGTCCACCGTTGTCGTTACCCATGCACCACTAGCATTCGTGGCGTATGTGAGACTAATAAAAAGATCCGAATAATAGCTGATGTGCACCTTACCGGATGTGTCCAGGGCTATCGAGGTAGATTGCATATTTGTACCACTGGCCACTGTTGTTGTTACCCATGCACCGCTGGCATTCGTGGCGTACTTGAGATCAGAATCATAAAAAACAGACGGTGAAGGAAAAAGCCAATAGCAATAGCTGATATGAGCATTACCAGATGTGTCCAAGGCTATCGAGGTAGAGCTTCCTCCATCACTGTCCACCGTTGTCGTTACCCATGTACCGCTGGCATTCGTGGCGTACTTGAGATCACCATTCGTATAATCAAAATAGCTGATGTGAGCATTACCGGATGTGTCCAAGGCTATCGAGGTAGAGCTTCCTCCATCACTGTCCACCGTTGTCGTTACCCATGCACCACTGGCATTCGTGGTGTACTTGAGACCATTCGCAGAATAGCTGATATGAGCATTACCGGCTGTGTCCAAGGCTATCGAGGTAGAGCTTCCTCCATCACTGTCCACCGTTGTCGTTACCCATGTACCGCTGGCATTCGTGGCGTACTTGAGATCATCATTCATACTATCATAATAGCTGATGTGAGCATTACCGGCTGCGTCCAAGGCCATCGAGGCATACCCTCCCACACTTCCACTACTGTCCATCGTTGTCGTTGCCCATACACCGCTGGCATTCGTGAAGTACTTGAGATTATAATTCGTATAATAGCTGATGTGCGCTTTACTGGCTGTGTCCAGGGCTATTGAGGAATAGCTCCCTCCATCACTGTCCACCGTCGTCGTTACCCATGCACCACTGACATTCGTGGTGTACTTGAGACCATTCGCATAATAGCTGATGTGAGCATTACCGGCTGTGTCCAGGGCTATTGAGGAATAGCTCCCTCCATCACTGTCCACGGTCGTCGTTACCCATGCACCACTGACATTCGTGGTGTACTTGAGACCATTCGCATAATAGCTGATGTGAGCATTACCGGCTGTGTCCAAGGCTATCGAGGCATAACTCCCTCCATCACTGTCCACCGTTGTTGTTACCCATTCACCACTGGCATTCGTGGCGTACTTGAGATCATAATTAGGATAATAATCATAATAGCAGATGTGTGCATTACTGGATGTATCTACGGCTATAGAGGTAGAGTCCCCCAAATATCCACCACTGTCCACTGTTGTCGTTACCCATGCACCGCTGGCATTCGTGGCGTACTTGAACTCCGCATAATCAGGATTATCATAATTATCATTAGTATAATACGAATAGCTGATGTGGGCATTACCGGCTGTGTCCAAGGCTATTGAGGTATAACTCCCTCCCTCACTGTCCACCGTTGTCGTTACCCATGCACCACTGGCATTCGTGGCGTACTTGAGACCATTTGCAGAATAGCTGATGTGCGCCTTACCGGCTGTGTCCAGTGCTATTGATGCATATTCGCCTACGCCAGGTGAAGTATCTACCGTCTCATAGTCCCAGCTACTACCGTTATAATGCGTATAATAGAGATGATCTCCCCCATAGACGATATGAGGATTATTGTTGGAATCAATTGCAATTGCTCTTGAGGAAAAATTACCAAAATTATTTGGGGCATCCACTGCCTCTGTTATCCATGTAGTTGATGAGGAATTATCTGAAGTATCATACATGCTTGCTTTATGGTCGCCTTGAGTCTTGTCCAGGAGGCGATGCCTCCTCATTGGATCATACTTTATTGATCTGTCATCCATATTTGGATTACAATATCTATCAATATTCTCTCTGCGTCTCTCCCTGGTTATTCCATCCGTTCCCAGACTTCCTTGTTTTATATTCCGTTCCCGATGCTGCCTCAACTCAAAAAGATCGTCAATCGCCAGAACAACATGTAATTTTATTGGGATAATTACCAGAGAAAACAGGAGTAATAAAATAAACCGCCAGGTCAATCTGCAACTAATTTGTTGTCCCATGCTCAATTACCACTATAAATTTGTTAAAGAGATTCGTCGTATACTCAAAAGCGAAACAAAGGGTAGAGTAGGGAACTGGTGTAGTGGATTAGGTTTGACCTATCTGTTTCTGTCCCTTTCGTCTGACAGTGACTCATGAGCCTAACCATTGATCTATTTTCCAAATCCCCCTCATCAAACCGTGCGTGCAGTTTTCCCGCACACGGAAGCGTAAAGGAAGCGTAATGTGCGCATCTTAAATAATAAATAAAGGCTTGCCATGAAGCATAATCTACCTCTTGCACAACCTTATAGCAAGATTAAAGACCTAAGTTCCAGTTGCTTTCCCCGTTTTCCAGGTATCGGATGGATGGGATTGTTAACTGCTTAACTTCCAAGCCTCTTCTGGATATGAAAGATAATATACACTGTTGAAACCGTGGGTATCGCAAGTAATGTCATGCTCTAAACGAGCTTTGCCTGAATTGAATATTCTGTCACTCACAAGAAGCAACCTTACGTCCGATATTATTGCTGCATACTTTGAAAGATTCTTTGCTTTCCCAACTATGACCCTGTCAATAACGTCTTTATCAATATTGCGCACCCAGCCAACTTTGTCAGATACGTAGTTCCACCTTTTGTATTCCCCTAACTGATCTGGAAGTCTCCGAACATAAATTACACAACCGTTATAGGGCTCAATACGTTTTTGCTCAAACTCTGATAGATGCGGAACCTCCCTTGTGATCGCGTCCAATAGCTGGTCGTGACGACCCACATCACCCAATAAGTCAACTTTGATAGAGTGGCAATTTACTTTGTAATAAGCATTGGCCAAATTTATGATGTTTTTTGATTTATTCTTTTCAATAGCTTTGTTATCAGATCCCTTGCTTGACTCGTCAAGATATATTTCTCTGACCTCTAACCCAAATTTTCCCAATTCTGTTGTTACGATGAGGTCAGGCCAGCTGACCTCATCAGGAGAAGGCTCTACTTTCCATGACTCACCAAGCAATTCACCTGTTTTCTTGGCATAAATCATTTCAAGACTTTTCTTATGTTCCGTGGTCATGGTTTCTCTTGCGTTGCCTCTTGATGTAACGTGGTAAAGCACCACTATCAAATTCTATCCTTAAAGGTCTTGCCGTAAAGCATAATCTATCTCTTGTACAACCTTATAGCAAGATTACTGACAAAACCCGAACGAGTCGGAAAAGAAAGTCTTTCTGTTTCCTCACACAAAGCCACCAAGCCACAAAGATTTATGGTATATCCCCATTCATTAGGCCTTCGGCGACTTTCTCCCCTCTAAAAAGAGGGACCGGGGGTGTGTTATAGTATTATGTACACACCCCTTTATCCCCTCTTTCTAGAGGGGAATCACTAAAGATTGAATCCTATCAGGTGGGGTCGAGGTCCTCGGTTAGCTCGTAGAGGCCTCTTCCCTCATATCGGAGCTTACCCATTTTTACGAGCTTTTCCCATACCTCTTGAGGATAACTGTTTGGCGGACGAATGGCCACAATGCCGGAATGTTTTCCACCGCTGAGCGCGCCGCCACCGAGTTTGGACTCGGCGTCAAGCCGCGTTAGTCTGAGGCGCTTTCTGAACGTCTTAAGCGCTCGCTTGAGAGAATCCGGAGTCATGAAGTCCTCGGGCACGTCGTTACTCATAGTGTTTCTCCTGTTAAAGATTTGTTAAGAAGCTTGCTGTGAATCATAATCTATCTCTTGCACAACCTTATAGCAAGACAAAAGACCTGCCTAATAGCTCCCTTTTAAAGAATATTTACGAGCTTGTCTTTTAAAATAACCTTTATTCTGGGGTGTCTAATTTCAAGCATGAGTTCCAAAACTTCTTTTATGTTGTGAATTGTTTCTTCAATAGTTTTGGCCTGCGTAAAACAATTGGAATGTTCTCTACATTGGGCTATATAAAACTTACCGTCTTTTTCTATTTCGATAGTGAACGTCTTCAAGATTAACCTCCTTTAATTGATTTTAGACCTAAATTCAGACCATAAGACGTGGATTTCTTTCGCTATTTTTTGTGCTGTTTTTGGTGAAATCTCGTTGTGCCGTCCCACCGGCACATTTAGTTTTCCATTGCTAAAAATTGTATGATTGCTTCCTTCTCTTAAGAATTCATATCCATATTCTTTCAGTGCCCGAATAATCTTGATTCTTTTGTAACTCACGCCTTTTTCATTCCGACGACACTATCAATTACAACAAGTTCTCCGTCTTGCAAGATGGTCTTCATTGAATTATCTTTATTCCAATAACCACATATCTATTATCACATCCAGCAATGAAATTCAAATATTCTTTTAAAATCCAACTCTTTGGTTTATAGTCACTTTTATTTTATTTAATGCAGTATAGTCCTATCGAATATGTTCAGACTTTGGCGACTAAGGCGTTTGTTTGTGCCTTTGCGTGATAGGAACTTCGTACCAGCGGCCCTGACTCAACATGCAGAAACCCCATCCGTTCACCTTCCACCTTTAACATTGTAAACTCTTCAGGGGTATAATAACGCCGTATCGGCAATGCGTTTCTCCGCGGACTCAAGTACTGTCCTAACGTAAGAATATCACAGCCCACATCCCTGATAGCCTGCATGACACTGATTATTTCATTCCATTCTTCACCCAGACCTAACATCAAGCCCGATTTTGTCGTTAATCCGTTTACCGTTTCCTTCGCATTCTTCAATAATTTCAGGGAACGTTCGTAGTCGGCCATTGGTCTGACCTGGGAATAGAGGCGGGGGGCGGTTTCTATATTGTGATTGAGTATGTCCGGCTGGGCGTCTAACACTGTCTCTAACGCCTCTGACGATCCGCCAAAATCGGGTATCAATACCTCAATCGTACAACCTCGAATGCTCTCACGAATACGTTGAATTGTTTGGGCGTAAACAGACGCGCCGCCGTCGGGAAGGTCGTCTCTCGTCACTGAGGTGATTACAACGTATTGTAGGTTCATTTCTTTGACGGCCTCTGCGATTCGAAGAGGTTCCCCTTCGTCTACACCGAAGGGGCTTCCTTTTTTCACAGCACAGAATCCGCATTGTCGTGTGCAGGTGTCGCCGAGTATTAAAAACGTTGCCGTTCTCTGCTCAAAACATTCACCGATATTCGGACATAACGCCTCCTCGCATACGGTATGGAGTTTGTTCTCCCGTAAAATGCCTTTTATCTCATTGAAGTTTTTACTGGTGGATAACTTTGTTCTCAGCCAGTTGGGGCGCATAGCACAATTTGAGATTTTGTCTTTGTTAGGTGATTGTATGGTACATAACGCAGCAATGCCGCAACTAAAAGACCCCTCTCTTTCCCCCCCCCCTTCGCAAGGGGGGACACAGGGGGGTAAAAAACTTTCTCAAAACTTGTCCTCATGAAAGTGGGGAAAAGATGTTTTTACAGGGTAAACTCTCATGAGACAAAGGCTCACAAAAGAGCATGAAATATTTCACCCTCCCATAATCCCTCTCATCAAGGGCAATGTCATTGAATTAAGATTATGTCCCGCCCTTTCAGGGCTAAAAATATTATTAAACCCTTATCCCAGGGCTGTCGCCGCCCTGGGCTATACTCTGTCAGCCCTTCAGTCTTCGTTTCTAAGAAAAAAACTCTCTCCCTTAATCACTCCCATCGTTCGACTGAGCTCACGACGAAGTCAAGTGGAGGGAAAGTTCCATCGCCCCTTGTGGGAGCGGCTCTGGGTGAGGGGTGTTTTCGTGTCAATAAACTACTGTCTTCTTTTCAAAATATTTCGCACTTCCTCATCCATCCCCTTCCGCCATTCTATATATTTTTTGCGAAATGGCCTGTCTTTCTTCAGCATGGTATATAAGTAATTAATCCTCGACTCCACCATTAATTTGGCGAGTTCTGTGTTATCGTGTATATATTTATCTATCAAATCCAATATTTTATCTTTATTGATATAAAACTTTTCTATAATGTCCACAATATGCGGCATATCATGCACAACGTTTTTGCTGAAGAAAATGATAATTGAATCCGGAAAAGACAAAATATCTTCATCTTTAGAAATAATAAGACATGCATTGTGGTCTATAGCATGCATCTTACCGTCATTGGTAAACAATACATTCTCCAAATGTCTGTCGCTATTCCCAATCACAAAATCAAAAACTCTTAATCGTTCAAAATCTTTCTTTTCTGCATCCGTAAATTTATCTATTTGATACCCATCTTTAGCGTCTTTAATCCACTCCTGAACAGAGCCATCGTATCGTATATTGTTTATTGTGTCGTCAATTACCATTGTTTTGGGTACCAATCCGAGCCCTACGATTTTGTCGATTTGATAAACAATGGCCTCACGAATTGCGGTATCGGGATTATCGGCCATCCAGTAATGCCTGATGTCACACTTAAATATTACGACACTACCATCCTTGAAGGTAATCTTTTCCGGACCGCGCGGCCCACCCATCCATCGGTCATAATCAACATGGTCTATCTCTTTATCCTTGATGCTGCCGTAAATTCCTTCTTTTATCCCGTTTTCAACGATATTATTCATGTCTATATTTATCTTTCTCTACTTTACTCATAAAATAAATTATGTAGGACTGTCCAAAAAGTTCGATTTTCAACTGTCATTGCGAGCGTGAGCGAAGCAATCTATTTTGAAACCTTTTAAAATCAAGGGATTGCTTCAGTCGTTCCTCCTTCGCAATGACATGGTAATAACTTTTTGGACAACCCTACATTGCATGATAACCGCATCATTACAGGAATTTTTAAAAAGCTAAACTGTTACGGTTTTATAGTATTGACACGAAAATACCCCTCACCCCTACCCTCTCCCACAAGGGGCGAGGGAACTTTGCAGTCCTCGAGGGGTATTAATTGTACCCGAAATATATTAGAGTAATGCCCGGCAATCTTGATATAGATTTTTTTCATATCAATGTCTGTATTCGATAATTCTTTAAGAGAGGTAACCCTTACCCCTTGGATTCCGCAAGGGATTATATGATTAAAGGGAGATACATCGTTATTCACGTTCAGAGAAAATCCATGCATGGCGTAACCAAAGGCCATCCTGACGCCAATAAACCCAATCTTTGCGTTGTCCACCCATACCCCTGTATATCCCTCGTTCCGCCTTGCTGTAATACCAAAATCGAGCAGCGTTCTTATCATTACCTCTTCCAGCATGCGCAGATATTGGTAATAATCTTTTGTATAGGTCGATATCTTTATGATGGGATAACCAACGAGCTGGCCAGTACCGTGATAAGTAGCCAATCCCCCCCTATCCGTCTTATAAACAGCAAAACCCAGACTCCCGTAATATTCCTTATTGGTTATTAAATTATCTTCTTTATATCTGCGGCCGTAGGTAAAGGTAGGTGGGTGTTGAAGGAGGATAAGACAGTCGTCTATTTTGCCAGAAACCCTTGCATCCAGCAGGGATTTTTGCAACTCCCATGCCTCACCATACTCAATCTCATCGAATTGGAGAAGAAGACTATTTCTTTTCATATTCCTTCTCGGTATTCCCAGTACTCTGCGGTAAATTTCTTTGTATCGGTGTTTATCCGTGGTTAATAAAAATAAGATAACATCACCATACTCCACCGTACCCGGTTGGAGGAGAAGACATTTTCTTCTCATATACAGAGCCTTCCCATCCTTCCAAAATATCCTTTACCTTGTGAAGAAACGCATCGGCATTTGCACCGTCCATAACCCGATGATCAAATGAAAGGCTAAGATACATCATGGATCGAATTGCGATAGCATCGTCTATCACCACAGGTCTTTTCACAACAGCGCCGACGCCTAATATCGCCACCTGCGGTAATAATATCACAGGCGTTCCGAACAGGCTGCCATTTAAACCGTAATTCGTTATGGTAAACGTCCCACCCTGGACGTCTTCCAGGTTCAATTTTTTGTTACGCGCACGCGCTGCAATATCCTGAATATCTTTGGACAATTGCAACAGGTCTTTTTTATCTGCATCCTTTATCACGGGAACGATCAATCCGTCTTCAAGGGATACGGCAATTCCAATATTTATATAATTTTTCTGCACGATGCCTTTATCTGTCCACGAGGCATTCAGAATAGGATGCTCCTTCAGCGCACGAGCAGCAGCCAGGGTTATAAACGGAAGATAAGTAAGGTGAATACCTTCCCTTTTCATGGCATCTTTATTGAGTTCCCGATACCGGACTATCTTCGTCATATCGACCTCAAACACCGTCGTTACGTGGGCAGCCGTCCGTTTGCTCAGCACCATCCTGTCTGCGGTAATCTTTCTTTTCGGGTTTACCGGAACCAGTGTCTCTCTTTCCAAAACCTTCTTTTCTGCCTCTGCCGTAAGAGGCGCAGAAATACCGGGTTTCGAAGCCGCATAATCCATAATATCTTTTTTGGTAACCCGCCCTCCTTCACCAGTGCCCTTTACCTGTTCCAGATTAATGTTGTATTCTTTAGCCAGTCTTCTTACTAACGGCGAATACCGTTTTTCCTCCTCTTCAATCTTCGCTGCTTCCGGTACGGCTTTAATCGTTTCAATCTTCTTTGCGGTTTCAAGCGTGGGCGTACGGCCGATATCGCTGACGGCTTCTTTTGCCTCAACAACCTCAATTTGGGCAATCACCGTCTGTACCGGCAGGGTCTTTCCTTCGGGATAGAGAATCTTTTTTACAATACCGGTGACTGGTGACGGCACTTCGGTATCGATCTTATCCGTGCTAATTGCAACGATGGGCTGTTCCTTTTCAACACGATCCCCTTCGTGCACAAGCCATTTGAGAATGGTTCCTTCTACGACACTTTCACCCATCTGCGGCATAATTACATCAATTGACATATTTCAATACTCGTAACAATTTAGCTTTTTGTAAAATACCAATATAAACCGTATTTCTCATATACTACTGTCTTAAAAAGGAACATGAAATACAACACCCTCCCTTAGTCCCTCCCATCGTTCGACTGAGCTCACGACGAAGTCAAGGGAGGGAAAGTCTCCTCTCCCCTTGTGGGAGTGGTTAGGTGAGGGGTTTTCCCAAAAAATCAAACTGATACCAATACTCCGCATCAATAGCGTATTAATTTCTCTACCGCAGAAATAACATCTTTCGTCTGTGGAATAAAGGCCTCCTCCAACTGCGCACTATACGGTACAGGTGTATCCTGGGCTGCAATGCGAATGATAGGCCCATCCAGATAATCAAAACAATATTCGGTAATGAGAGATGACACCTCAGCGCCAACACCGCCCGTCTTGGTCTGCTCATGTAATACGACAACCTTATTGGTCTTTTTTACGGTAGTAAAAATCGATTTTTTATCTAACGGAAGGATAGTCCTCAAATCAATAATTTCACAAGAAATTCCCTTTTCCTTAAGGGCCTGTGCCGCCTCAAATGCGGTATGCACCATTGCCCCGTATGTGATAATCGATACATCCTTTCCCTCCAAGGCAATTTTCGCCTTTCCAATAGGCACAACATAATCTTCTTCTGGAATGGAATCTTTAATTCTCCTGTAGAGATATTTATGTTCGCAATAAATGACAGGGTCGTTATCCCGGATTGCCGCCTTCAATAAGCCTTTTGCGTCGTATGCCGTGGAAGGCGCTACGATTTTTAACCCGGCTACATTAAAAAAGAATCCCTCGATACACTGTGAGTGGAATGCCCCGCCGTGGATATTTCCACCGTACGGCGCCCGTACAACGATGGGCGTTGCAGCGCCCCAACGGTAATGGTTTTTTGCGGCAACATTTACCAACTGGTCAAAGGCGCATGAGATAAAATCGGCAAATTGCATCTCAACAACAGGTCTCATGCCAACCAGCGCAGCTCCGATGGCAGCGCCGGTAAACCCTGATTCGGATAATGGTGTATCTAGGATACGCCACTCTCCGTACTTCTCATAAAACCCTTCCGTCACGCGAAACGCACCACCGTAAACACCAACGTCTTCGCCCAAAATAAAAACACCGGGGTCTCGCTTCATTTCCTCGTCTAATGCCTCTTTTATCGCCTCAAGATAGGTAATCTCTCTCATATGCGTCTACTCCTCTGCTATGGGGGTTGCATAAAGACCTTTTAGGCCATCTTCCGGTTCAGGATAAGGACTTTGCTCTGCAAATGCCTCAGCCTCTTCTATCTCTTTCTTTACCCGTGAGTCGATGCTCTCCAATTCCGCCTTTTGAGATATATTGTTTTCCAGCAGATATTTTTCCATATTTAAAATGGGGTCTTTTTTCTTCCATTCATCCAATAATTCCCGCGGGACGTATTTGGCGCTGTCATGCTCGGAGTGGCCGTGCATCCTCATGGTCTTGCATTCTATAAAAGTAGGTCCTCCGCCATTTCTTGCGATTTCATACGCCTCTTTTGCAGCCTTATACACTTCAACGACATTGTTTCCATCAACAATCTTACTTGGCATGCCATAGGCCAGAGCACGTTCCGCAATATCCTTAATATTCATTTGCAATCGCAGCGGTGTAGAATAGGCGTATTGGTTGTTGTTGCAGATGAATACCATGGGTAATTTTCTTACTGCGGCGAAATTCATTCCCTCATGGAAATCGCCGCGGCTTGTCCCGCCATCCCCGGTACATGCAACTGCAATCCTCTTTTCGCCTCGTATTTTAAATGCAAGGGCGGCGCCCGTCCCTACAGGATAATTATCAGCCAGATGACTGGGAAAACCAATGACACCGAAATTCAAATCACCAATGTGGACATTCCCTTCTTTGCCGCCAGTAACACCCGTTCTCTTGCCAAAGTATTGTGCCATAATCCGTTTTGCTGAAATACCCCGGATCAAGAAAACACCCATATCCCTGAAATACGGGGCTGCAATGTCATTTCTTTCGAGGGCATAGCCATACCCGACGGAAACCGCCTCTGTGCCGTTACTCGTCCAAGCTCCCCCTAATATCTTTCCCTGATGATAGAGCGAGGTAACACGGTCTTCCAGTCGTCGTGTTAATTTCAAATAATAGTATAGCTGTAGTAAATCTTCTCGTTTAACATCCATTGTTTTCTCCACCAGATATTAGGACACAGATATTCACAGCATGGCAGAACCACAACCAAATTAACCACCCCTCAATCCCCTCCTTCGCAAGGAGGGGAAAGGGGTGGTAAAATTGAAAGTCTTCCTTATTCCTCCTTCGCAAGGAGGGGACAAAGGGGAGGTAAATATCATTGTGCTGGTTCATGCTTGTAGCTTGAACCGAAACATTTTGGTTCAATCTAGGACGATTGAACCAGCAAAAACCAGCAAAAAGCAATATTTATCTGCGTATATCTGCGGAAATCCGTGTCCCAATTAATTTACTGTTTACTAACCGCCGGTAATAGCCCGATCGATCTCCATCTGAGCCTTGAGTTCCATCACATGGTTGGTTAGTTCTTCGACGTGTCCCTTTTCCCACTCAGCCAGACACAACAGCATCTTACGAGTAGCTGGTTTTACCGCCTGCAATGAGGCACGATAGTAATAATCGTACGACTCCTGTTCCCTCTTGATGGCTTCCATGAGCACATCCATCATAGAGTTAGGTTCTGATGTATGACTCGCTTTCATACAACCCCCCTTTCCAAATAAATATTTTACAAAATAATTCACCACAAAGCACACGAAGGACACAAAGAAAACACTAGAATTCTCTGCGTTCGCAGTGTTCTCTATGGTAAGTTGTAGTGTTATAATTCTACATTGCTAATGAATGCAATGGTCGTAAGCCAGTTAATTGTGGATTCTCAACATTCTTGTGCTGAATTAATACCTTGAAGACGTCTCCCATCCCCTCCGGATGAAAGAGATTTTTTACCTTAAGTATCGTTTCAATATCTTTGTTTGTATTGTTTAATCGTTCCAGAATACCTAAGGCGAGTAAATAATGGGATTGTTTTGTAAAACCTGTAACCTCCAATCCTGCTGACCTCCCGGTATTCATAAGATTTGTAAAGTCCACATGGGCAGTTATGTCCTGTTCACCCGGTCGTTCATAATAATCCCGGTTCACGGTATGTTTATAATAACACCGTAATGTTCCGTCACTGCCATTTTCTCTATAGAGTCCATCGGTTGTATCGCCGTAATCAATGGTTAATACAAACCCCTTCCGTAATTTTTCTGAAACGTGTTTTAGCCATTCAGCAGCGCCGAGATTTACTTCACACTCCCACCCTTCACTTAGATGTATTTGAAATGTCTCAATATACCCTTTTGACACATCTGGAGACACTTCATCGTCGATTTCAAAAAAACCTGAATCATTATAACTCACGTATATTTCTTTTAAAACCTTATTTTTTACCTTTAAACGATGTACAGGCAGGGCATCAACAAACTCATTCGACAAAAAACATCCCCGAATTCTGTCAAAGGAAAATCCATCTTCCGAGTAAGTATGCCACGACACCTTCTCATCCGTTACATGAATAGATTCCAAAAGCAACTTTTGTTTTTCCCTTGCGTATGGATTCGATTCGACAATGATATAATGAAAATTATCATAAAATACGGGGTATTCTTTTTTTATACTGTGAATAATATCGCAGCATAACCATCCTTTATTGGCGCCCATCTCCACAATGGTAAATGTCTCTTTTCCCATAATCCGCCACATCTCTTCCAGTTGTTTTGCAATGAGTTCCCCGAAAATCCTGTGAACGGTAGGACTTGTATAGTAATCCCCAAACCTTCCCACCCGTTCTTTATCTGAATTATAATAGCCGTATTTCGGATGATACAGCGCCATTTGCATAAACTCGGCGAAGGGAATTTTGCCTTTTTTGTGTACCTCCTTAATTATCAAATCCCTAAGCAATTCCATAAGGTGTAAAATTATACGGATTGTTGAATTGTCATTTTGTAAACTTTCCTGCTTTATGGATACGATATCTACCTTCTGACAGCACAATGATAACAGATTTTTCAGTTTTAAAAACTTCTGCCTCACGATCAAGAACTTCGAGAATGTGCGATACTATTCGGTTTATGTTAATGATACGGTAGCGAAGCAATATTACTTTTCCTCTTCCCCATAAAGTTCCGAATTCAACAAGTCCTCCAAAATCCTTATCACCTGATATTAAGATCAAATTTTCTTTCTCTGCGTATTCGAGAATTTTTAAGTCTTTATGTCCAGCCAAACCAACGTCAGAGACCAATACAACTTCGTGATTTGCTTGCCGAAGCCTTAGAACAATGTCAAAATGAAGATTTTCATCCGCTAGGATTTGCATTATTTCTTACCTGTGAATACTCTAACCTCTTCACCTTCAAATTGCCTTGCCGCAAAGTCCAGGGCGGCTTCTAAACCTTCCCTTGTCAATGTTGGATAACCCCTAAGAATATCCTCTTTTGACATACCAGAGGCAAGGCATTGCAATATCAACCCTACAGATATCCTAGTACCCTTAACAATGGGCTTCCCATTAAGAATATTAGGGTCACTCATAATGAGTCCTTCTGTCATTTCTTCCTCCTTGAGTTTATGTCCGTATTGATAAAAGTTTTTGCAAATAGTGACCTGCAAACAGACCTCGACACAATTATACCCAAAGAAATTTCTCCTTTCTACTTCTTTATTCTCTTATCTATTGGATTTTACAAATTTTATAGCTTTTATAAATTCAGATTTTTGGGAAAGATAGTTATTCCAAAAACTCTTTGACAATATAAGGAATTTAAACAATAATTTGGTCAACTAAAACCCTTGTTTTTCAGACGACAAATATTATTTTGGTTGGTGACTATCACCAACTATGATTTAGAATACTTTTCACTTAAAGAGAGAAAAAAATGTCATCTTTAACTCAGACGAGAATTGCATTTTTGCTTGGTTCTGGCATTTCCATTCCTGCAAAAATGCCGTCAACTCAGGTAATTACAAAACAGATTCTCTCAGGCGAAGGAGTTATGCGCCACTCGGATGGGAACTATTATTTTGACAAACCGCTATATGCACACGAGGGAACCCCGGACGAATATGTACCGCGAGTTGTGGTTTTCCTGAACAGGTTAAAAATTGAGATAGATCTCTACTATTTATACGAGACCGGGCATTTCACAAATTATGAAGATCTTTATTATGTAGCAAGTCAGATTCACGATAGCGAATCGAAAGAGTATGATAACCCAGTAGTTCAACCTTTTATTAACAAAGTCTTGTCTGAGATCAGACCTCTTTTAGTCAGAGAGGAAAACGAAATCAGAAATGAATGGCAACTTCTTGAAGAACTTGCTAACGAAGCGGCGCATTATATCAGGGATGTAGTATGGTATTTACTTTCCAAAGAACCGAACAGTCTTGACCACTTAAACTGCATAAAAGATGCCTGTCTAGACTACCAATTGTCAAACATCGATATATTTTCGCTGAATCATGATACAGTTTTAGAGCAGTCTTTGTCGCAGAATGACATCCAAGTTATCGATGGTTTTGGTCTACCACAGAAGAACGTTCGATACTGGAACCCAGATTTATTTGACAGCAGAGATTCAAAGGTTCGACTATTCAAATTACATGGTTCTGTGAACTGGTTTCGATTTAGACCCGATAGTGGAAGCTGGAGCGACGAATCAATCGGTATTCCTTTAGATCTGGATTTTTGGCATACAAAAAGTCCGCAAGGTCAAAGACAATGGCCGGTAGGTGGTCGGCCCATGTTATTGGTCGGTACTTTCAATAAAATGCTGCAATATACAAGCGATATTTACGCCGACCTTCATTATCAACTATATCGTTCTTTGCGTCATGCTCAGCAATTGGTAGTATGTGGATACAGTTTTGGCGACAAAGGAATCAACACAAGAATTATTGAATGGATTTATTCTTCGTCCAATCAAAAAATTACTGTTGTTCATCCTGAACCAGAAAAACTCAAAAGAGCAGCTAGGGGTGCTATCTCAAAGCAATGGGATGAATGGATAAAACAGCGTAAGTTAACTATATTAACAAAGACAATAGAAGAATCCTCTTGGCAAAATATCAAGGATATTCTGTTCTAAACTAGAGGATAGGTTTGCAACTTCACATAAAGAAACATCTCTATTTTAAATTTAGTGACTGGGTTATGGATATATTAAGAGCTTATCCGTAAATAACGCCAACTTTTCTCCAGCAAATAATAGCTGCGGCCAAGTGTAGAAGCGCTTCGTAGGTCTCGCCAAGTTTTTCATACCGTACCAGCAACTTCCTGAACCGGTTAAACCAGGAATGTGC
>JACRII010000159.1 GCA_016235875.1 Planctomycetota bacterium | reverse complement strand
GATACATAGGGGTAAGTATCGTATATCTCATTCTTAGATTCTTTATCCTGCACAATCCCGGCGAAAAAATCGTCTATCCGGAGGGCAGTATTTTTGTCAACATGCTCACGATGACAAAGGTTTTGGGCAGATACATTACCAGTATTTTCCTGCCCTTCAACCTGAATGCAGACTACCATGTCCTCTACCTTAAAACGCCATTTACATTATCCTTTCTCTTTCCCCTTTTCATGCTGATTTCCATCGCCATAATTGCCATTCGGTGGTGGAAAAAACTTGCAAGAACATCTTCCGGTGTAAATAGAACGAGAGATTTTTACCCGGTAATACTTTTTGCCATTCTCTGGTTCTTTATTTCTATGCTTCCCGTGATGAATATCATTCCGTTGGCCAATATTATGGCAGACCGTTACCTCTATCTCCCCATCCTGGGTTTCTGTCTGCTCCTTTCAATCACGGTAACATACTTGAGAGCCGTAATAAAGTATTCTGTAATCATTTCTTTACTAATATTTTATATTGTCATAACGGTTAGCAGAAACAACGTTTGGCGGGATGAATTTACGCTATGGTATAAATCTTCTCAAAGCCCGTTATGCAGTTTTACGACGTATAATAATCTGGGAACGCAGTACAACAAGAAGGGTTATCCGGATACGGCCTTAAAGTGTTACCAAAAAGCGCTTCAAAAGGCTCAGGAGGTTGGATTCACACAATATGCTACCGTATACTATAATGCGGGAAACGCCTATGAAAAAAAGAATATGCCGTATGAAGCAGTTACCGTATATAAAAAGGCGGTTCAGCTAAAACCAGATTACCAGCAGGCACACAATAACCTTGGAAAGGTTTATTTTACTTTGGGCCAATATGACGATGCACTTACTGAATACAATAATGCCCTTAAGATTGACCCCGATTTCCCTTACGCATACAACAACCTCGGTGTTCTCTACAACAAACTCGGCAGACAGGCGGATGCTGTCACTGCATATAAAAAAGCCCTGTCGCTAGATCCCAAGTACGCCGATGCATATTACAACCTGGGTAACATTTACGAGGCAAGGATGCAATACGACCTCGCCTTAGAGGTATATCAGTCAGCCCTTACATTTGATCCGACACAGGTATACGTCCATAACAACCTGGGCACTATTTATGATAAAAAAGGCCGTTTAGAAGACGCTATTGTAGAATACAAACATGCGATACGGCTCGACCCAAAATACCCGTATTCCTATAATAACCTCGGCGCCTCCCTTACTAAAAAAGGCGACATGGACGGTGCACTGGCTGAATTTCAGAAGGCCGTAGACTTATTGCCCAGTCAACCCGATTTCCATTTCAACCTTGGGTATACCTACCTCCAAAAAGATGATTTAGACAATGCCTTGAAGGAATTTGAGACCACGCTAAAAATAGCCCCTTCCCACACGGAGGCGCTTTTTAGTGTTGGAAATATTTTTTACAGGCAGGGGCAGAAAGAAAAGGCCGCAAAGTCATGGCAGGCAGTCCTGAATATAAACCCGAATCATATAAAGGCAAAAAAATGTTTGGAAATGATTGCTCAATGAGAAACGATAGTAAATAAAGTTGTCATTGCGAGGGCTTAACCCGAAGCAATCTCTCAAATATCAACTCATTTATGACGTTTACTCTGTGTATAATACTTCATATTCTTGGTGAGACTATGCATCCTATTTGAGAGTATATCACAATTCCACCGAGTATGCTTCTACTAAGGTGGCCCTTGTATTCTCTCGCTGATGACGAATGACAAGGATTCCGGGGAGAAAGTATATTGAGAACAACGCCAACACAAAGGAACGGCTGTCAAAGAAAGAAGGATGGATTAAGAGAAAAAAGCCCCCATAGACCTACTCCAAATATTAATCCTTGCTTATCACCTTCCTAGACCTAAAAAGTTGAACAAACGTATCACTTACCGTATGATCTTTTGTATCTGCCGCATAATTAACTAAGTGTTCACGCAGTTTTTCTGCCACAGGCTTGGGTAATAAATACACCAATAAAAAATAAACTCCTCGAAAACGAGGATCACCAAAATGCTCATTCGGTCTTTCATTGTTTTTACCAAGAAATGCCTGCACTATAAAAAACTCCATTATTTTGTCATGTCGAAAGAAATATTCCCTCCTCTTACTCCCTTGATCAGTGGTAATGAATTCACGAACAACTACCATTTTATATTTCTCCATTGCTTCGAATTCTTTATTAAATTCACCTTCAGGTAGTGAATTCTTATCATTTAACCGCATGTTATAAACTGTTTCTGAAAAAGACTGTAAGGGAAATTCCTGGTTTACGTTTATATTTTTATAATGTTCAGCCATAGTTTTATATTGTTGTTCTTGCAAATGAAACAGATCAGGTTTTTGCCCACAGGCTATCATTTGCGCCACCAGTGTTAAATCCATAGGATTGGAAAGGATTCTTTTGGTTGTATTAAGCACCTCTTTAGGCTGTTCAGGTTTAAAGACTTCTTCAAGATACCCTTTGCAAGACTCTTCATAATTTGAATCAATTGTTTTCATATCATGTAAAAGACCCTGTTTGCGTGTAATAAGAAAACTTTCTATCTTATCTTGTGTAAGCGGTTGGATAGTATATATTTTGGCGTTCGACGGCGGATTCCATTCAAGGGGCTGTGTTGCCATAATAATATTCCCCTTCGAATAAACTTCTGCAAACTGCTTTATTGTAGACCTGGTATCCGCCGTTATCTCATTTAATCCGTCAATGCAAATATCAATCGCTCCAGCATATATCAACGATTTAAGGAATGAAGGATCCTTTGCCAAACCAAGCAGTTTATTTTGTATTGCTTCAACTACACTACACGAACAACGATCTGCTGGTAAATAAACCACTATCCTTTTTGAACATTTTATTAAAAATCGCAAAAACATAGTTTTCCCGAGACCAGATTCTCCTTCCAATACAATCTGTCCTCTAATTTGAGTAATAGCTTCTTTGATAGGTTTGGTTTCTCCAGTTTTTAGTTCCTTTATTTCTGATTCTTCAAAGTATGAGAGGGAATCAAAACTCTCCAAATGAGCATCTGATAATAATGCATTTTTAAATGGAGCAAGTAATTTCCTGCGGAAAAAGGGTATCCAGGTAAGGGCAAAACTTACATAGCCAAACCCTGCTATCCGTCTTACCCAAGGGTTCCAGAAAAAGACTGCCTGAATTTTCGGCGATCTTGAAAAACCAAAAATTAATGTCAGCCAAAATAATCCGTGACCTAGCCAAACGGCACCCGACTTCTTAGCGATATCAATAATCTTTTCTCTTCTTTTGATTGTAGAAATAACACTACGAATTGAATCTCCATGGGTAGAATCCTTTAAGTTTAAAGCGTGACGTTCAAGCAGGGATACATCTTCATGTTCCCATTTCTCCTTTAATGTATCAATTACCATTGCAGTTTGTTTTTCTAAATGCTCATGAATACGATGAAATTTTTTGCTTGGTTCCCATATTTCCGCAAAACTCCTTAAGATTTCCTTCCCCTCGTCGTATTCAATATCCTTTTGAGAGTATTCCGGTGAACCAACCCACTTTATAAAAATTGTTAAATCTGGCTCCCCGCCACAAAAATAATATGCAAAAAATATATGAGAATCTAATAGTGAGATATTGTCATATATTTGATTCATAATGGTTAGTATCGTATTTATATCAACAGGCCCTATTTTATCAAGTACTTCCAATGCCGCCTTCCGCAAACCCCCATCCGAAGCTCTGAGCTGTTTTATAATTTGCGGTATATGCTCTCTTGCAGACTCCCCCATCGCTCTAAGTAGCCAAAAGCTGTTCCACACATCATCCGAATTATCTGAGTCTTTGAGCAGTTCTGCAATCTGCGGTACATATCCCTTTGCAGACTCCCCCATTGCTCCAAGTGCCTTAATTGCTGACTGCCGCACACCGCTATCCGAACTTTTGAGCAGTTCTGCAATCTGCGGTACATATCCCTTTGCAGACTCCCCCATCGCTCCAAGTGCCCCAATTGCTGACCATCGCACACCGCTATCCGAACTTTTGAGCAGTTCTATAATCTGCGGTACATATCCCTTTGCAGACTCCCCCATCGCTCCAAGTGCCTCAATTGCTGACTGCCGCACATACTCATCCAAGTCTTCGAGCAGTTCTATAATCTGCGGTACATCTCCCTTTGCAGACTCCCCCATCGCTCCAAGTGCCTCAATTGCTGACTGCCGCACACCGCTATCCGAACTTTTGAGCAGTTCTGCAATCTGCGGTACATACTCCTTTGCAGACTCCCCCATCGCTCCAAGTGCCCAAACCGCTACCTCCTGCACATCAACATTGCTGCTTTTAAGCAGTTTTACTATATCAGATTCAATTTTTTTAAAATGTATCCTGAATAAATCAACTTCATCTACTATTTTTCCCATTGCCCTTATTTTTACTTTCTCATTCGAATCATTCAACGCAGATAAAACGCCCTCAATTTTCCATAAACCCTCTTCTGATTCTAGCTTTGACGCATAACAGATTGTTGAAAATACTGATAAAGGCACCAACAAAGGAAGTAATAATGTAAATAAAGACAGCAATAGCAGCTTCATAAACGTATCATATTGAATTTTTTTGAAAAATTTAAATCTTGTAATTTTATCAAGTTTTGTTTTCATAATTTAATGTTTAGGTGACAACGTTCAGGACATCGTTCACAAAAATAATGGTCACGACATCGTTCACAAACGATCTTTGACAATCGAATAGCCACAGCCTGCTTTATCATGGACACCTAATTCTTTTAAGGAGGTGTTCATGATAAAGCAGATTCAGAAAGAACGGGCAAGTGCAGTACGGAGATATCTCGCCGGGGAAACTCCGGAGCGTATCTGCGCCTCACTGGGCAAAACAACACGATGGTTGTATAAATGGGTGTCACGGCATACCCATGATGATCCAGCGTGGTGTGAAGAACATTCTCGGCGGCCGCTTTCCAGCCCCTACCGCACTCCTGCGGAGATAGAAGAGATCGTGGAGATGGTTCGGTTGAGCCTGTACAACAAGGGGCTTTTCTGCGGCAATCAGGCCATCCAATGGGAGATGAACGACATGGAGGTACAACCGATTCCCTCACTCAGCACCATTGGACGCATTTTGCGCCGTCGTGAGTTGAACCATCGGCGGACAGGTCGTTATGAACCAAAGGGCAAGAAATATCCCGAACTCCCGGCGATGAAGCCCAATCAGACCCATCAGCTTGATTTAGTAGGCCCCTGTTATCTTACTGGCCCAACCCGCTTTTACAGCCTGCATGCCATTGATCCTGCGATCAATCGGTGCGGGATTGAGCCGATACCCTCTCGATCAGCGCAAAGTGTTCTGGACGCTGTTTATGCCGTCTGGCAGCGTATGGGCATTCCAGAAAATCTTCAGGTAGACAACGAGCTGGCCTTCTTCGGAAGTCCAGCCCATCCACGGAGCATGGGACCGCTTATTCGTCTCTGCTTCCACTATGGAGTCAATCTATGGTTTATCCCACCTTCCGAGCCGTGGCGGAACGGAGTGGTCGAGAAGTTCAACGACCATTATCGCCAGAAGTTTCTCGGCAAGATTACGATGACGTCAATGACGGAGCTTCGGCAGGAATCGCTTGCATTCGAGCATAGACATAACAGCACCTATCGCTACAGCAAGATCCAGGGGAAAACCCCGCTCAAAGCATTGGCCTGTATGGAGAACAAACTGGCCTTCCCGAGCAAAACCGATGTACCGAGGCATCCCTTGAAGAAGCCGGAGGAAGGCCGTTACCATTTCGTGCGCTTCATCCGTAGCGACCGCAGGCTGAATATCTTCGGCGAGATGTTTTCAGTTACACCGGAGACCCAGTATGAATACGTTGTGGCTACTATCGATGTCAAAGAACAAAAGTTAAAACTGTTCCTGGGCAAGACCCAGCTTGAAGAATATAATTACCATTTGCGGTGAACCAGAATCTTTTGGTCACGGCATCGTGATATTACTGAGTTTCAGAGTTTTTACTGAACGATGTCGTGACCATTATTTTTGTGAACGATGTCCTGAACGTTGTCATTTATGAATTTCAAAGTTGAGATTTTTTGACCGTTTCACCCCCTCAGAATGACAAAATAATACGAAAATACCATTCTGCGCGGAGCAACGTATATAAAAGAGGGTGAGGTTTAAATTTCAGTAAATTTAAAGGACAAATTTTCTCATTTACACACCGATTACAAGGGATGAAACAGCATTTATGTCTCTTTCCAATCAATCACTTTGGGAATCTGCTGCGATGGTTTGTAGCGGATAAGCGCCGATAGTAGCTCTTCCGGGTTATGAGACGTTATAATCAGTTGGCGATGTTCCGTTGAGATGAAACGTTCCTGTTGCATATAATCGACGAACTTCATGAGCAAGTCAAAATATCCTCCTACATTGAGCAACCCAATCGGTTTTGTGTGCAGTCCCAGTTGCGCCCAGGTAACAATTTCAAAAAACTCATCGAGGGTGCCAAAACCGCCGGGCATTGCGATAAAGGCGCCAGAAAGTTCCGCCATCATGGCCTTTCGCTCATGCATGCTCGATACGAGGTGGAGTTCCGTCAGGCCATAATGGGCAAACTCTTTGGAAGAGAGGGCGTGTGGAATCACACCGACAACCTCTCCCTTTTCTTCCAGAACGGCGTCTGCAACGACTGTCATCAGGCCAATACTGCCTCCGCCGTAAACAAGTCCTATTTCATGTGATACAAGGGCTTTCCCCAGTTGTTGGGCGGCATCGGTATACGCAGAACGTGCGCCATGATTGGAACCACAAAACACGCAGATGCGTTTTATAGTATTACTCTGTAAAAACATCTTTTTTTTGTAAGTTTTTTTATCACCCCCCTGTGTCCCCCCTTGCGAAGGGGGGAAAGAGAGGGGTTCTTTGGTTGCGGCTATGCTGCGATAGGGAATTATTAGTTCCCATTCATTGCCTACATCTTTATACCGGTCTTATATAAGGTATTCAGGATGTTCATGGCAAGTTCCATGGCTTGTGGTTTCGAGAGTAACAATTCATAATCATCGGTATCTTCCTCGCCTTCTACAACAATTTCAATACCTTCAGTCCTTGCAACAACAACAATCTTTTTCTTTTCTTCCATGTTTACCATCCTTTCTCTTAAGTTACTGTTTCGTAATTTCAAACAATTAGTTCCTCCCCCTTGATGGGGGAGGGCAGGTGGG
>JACRII010000162.1 GCA_016235875.1 Planctomycetota bacterium | reverse complement strand
TGCCTTGAGTATGGCCTCTTCTCCATCATAGGCATGAGCAACCCTATATCCAGCTTGAGTAAGATGGATGGTTAGAATTTCCACTGTCGGGATGTCATCCTCTACCACAAGTACCAATGGACATTCTTCTTTTAAACGTGTCTCGGCAATCGGGGGGAGTATGGGCTTGGGCATGCTGGTTTGCTTTTCATGGACGACAAAAGGTAAATATACATTGAAGATAGCTCCCTGACCGTATGTGCCGCCGACCTCTATCTGTCCCCCGTGCAATTCTACCAGTTTCTTTGTTAACGAAAGACCGAGTCCGGTACCCTCGGTCGACTTGGACGGGTCGAGCTGTTCAAATTCTTCAAATATTTTTTCCCTATCCTCGGGTCGAATACCAACACCGGTATCCCATACAGAAACTTTGAGCAACCTCTGCGATTCTAAAGCCCATGGCAAAATCTCTTTGTTGCCTTTTACCTTTTCTATATTTATTCCAACTGTTCCACCTTCTGGCGTAAATTTTATAGCGTTGCTTAATAGATTGTATAGTATTTGTTTGAATTTGATTTTGTCAGCAGTAAAATTGTCAACTTCACTGCTCATTTCAATTTTTGGTTCTATCCCCTTCTTTCCTGCAAGGGGTTTTAATACCATTAATACTTCATCAATCGTTGTTTTTAAAGGAAATGTTTGGTGTGAAAGTTCCATTTTTCCTGCTTCTATTTTAGCGAGGTCTAAGATATTGTTTACGAGGTGAATGAGGTGTTTGCCGGAGGTATAGATAGTGTTTGTATACCTTTGCTGTTTTTCATTTAAATCGCCGAAGGTTTTTTGGAGGAGTATTTCTGAAAATCCTATTATGGAATGAAGGGGTGTCCTGAGTTCATGGCTCGCATTAGCTATAAAACGGCCCTTCATTTCATTTGCCTTGCTTAGTTCTCTGTTTATTTTTTCGAGCTCCTTTGTCCTTTCAAATACTTTATCCTCAAGGTTCTCAGTAAGTTCTTCAAGCTCTTCATTTTTTTTCTTAAGCTCTTCTCTCAGGCGTTTTTCTTCTGTAATGTCTTTGCTTATACCCACCGTACCTATAATACACCCTGTTTTATCCCGTAGTACGGATATGGTGAGGCTTATATCAACGGGAGAACCATCTTTTTTCAGGAGTTTTGTTTCGTAGTTGTATATGGCTCCTTTTTCATGAAGGGTTTTGAGGATATTTGTTCTTTCATTTTTGTTAACATAAAATTCCGATACCTTACTTCCTATAATTTCATCAGCCCCATAACCCAAAATTCTTTCTCCACCCTTTGAGTATTTTACAATCCTGCCTTCGCGATCGGTGGTGATGATCATATCTTGTGAATCATTTAGCATGCCCTGGAGATAAGTCAGAGATTCTTCAAGGTCATGGAGTAGCTTATACTTTTCTATTGTCTGGGCAGCCAGCGTGGAGAAGAGTCGTATGAGGTGCTTGTGTCTTTCTGTAAATTCTCGTGGTTTGAAATCGTTCAAATAGAGAATGCCGACTGCACCTTCATCATGGAGAAGGGGGGAGGCAAGGAGGGATTTTATCCCCTCTTTTTGCCGCATAATATTTTCAAAGATGGGTTCTTTTCCGGCGTCCTGAAGTTCAACGGGAGCCATTTGTTTCAATATATAGCAAGTAAGGCCCCCTTCGCGTAGTTTCCATCGTAGTTTTTTCGAGAAATCCTGACTGAAGCCTCTCTGAGTGGTCATGACCATTTCCTCACCTTCAATAAGGGCAATACTCCCGGCGGGTGTCTCTGTAAGTTCCATGGCGGACCTGAGTATTTCGTCCAGAGAGTCTTTCAGGTTTTTGGCCCTGGTAATAAGGAGTCCGTTTTGGTACAGGGTCTCCATATCCTTTTTTGCCTTTTGATGTCTGCTGACCAATTCCCAGAGGAGCTTCGCTCCAAGACCATCTACAACCTCAATAGGATAAGGAAATGACTCTTTGATAAATTCGCTTACTCCTGGCTTACCAGTAGCGTTTATTATAATATCCGGATTATGTCTGTAAAATTGCTTTATATCCTCAGCAACAAAGATTCCCCATTCTTTCGCAAGATTTAGGCCAGAGGCATTTTTGTCTTTATCAGTTATACCAATTATTTTTATGTTACCATTGGTGTGAAAAATATCAAGAAGTGCACTTCCACCATTACCAGCTCCAATTACAGCGATTTTTATCATCCTAACCCCTTTGTTGATGTTTCGAGGAAATTATCTTTAAACTCAGGACGTGCAAAAAAAATATTGAAATGTTTATTCCCCTTTATGAACCAAAGGGTCATTTTCTATCATCGTGATGAACTTCTCTACGAGCCATGGATCCCATTGGCCTGATGACTTTTCAGTGTTCATAAGATTTATTGCCGCATTTATACTGTAGCTTCTTCTGTATGGCCGTTCTGAAACAATTACGTCAAAACTATCTATAACACTTATGATTCTGGCGATAATGGGTATATCTTCACCTTTTAGTCTATCTGGATAACCCCTTCCATCCCATCTTTCGTGGTGGTATCTTATACCAGGAAGAATTTGCTTCAGTGAATGCAGAGGTTTGCATATATCTTCACCAATTATCGGATGTCTTCTTATTAACTCTAACTCGTTTTTTTGAAGAGGTACTCTTTTGTGAAGTATATCTTCTTTTAACCCTATTTTACCGATATCATGCAATGTAGCTGCCTTTTTGATAGTGATTGACTCTGCTTGGGAAAGTCCTATAAATATGGCAAGCTTTTTTGAGAGGTTGCTAACCCTTTCTGAATGGCCTTTTGTATAAGGATCTTTAGCTTCAATAGCAACTGCAAGTGTAAGGATTATGTCTTCTGAATGATCAAGTTCATCTTGTAATCTTTTAAGTTTGATGAGGGAACGAATCTTTGTTGTGAGTTCGATACTGTTGAAGGGTTTGCTAAAAAAGTCATCAGCCCCGGCTTCGATACCTGTTATTTTGTTCTCTAGTTGGTCTAAACCGGTTAGAAGAATGATGGGGAAAAACTTCCTGCCTGACAATGACTTCAGGCTTTTACATAAATCATAGCCATTCATGCCGGGCATCATAACATCCAGAATAGCTAAATCCGGAGAAAGGTTTTTTGTGAATCGAATCGCCTCTTGAGCATTCGTGGTAGCCTGAACGTTATAACCCTCCCTTATCAGGAAAGCTTCCATAAGCTCTGCATGCGCTTCAATGTCATCAACGATAAGGATTAACGGGTTATGCTCTTTTTCTTCTATGAGTTGTGGAGATAACATTAATTATCTTGCAAAAAAGTAATCGTGATAATGTTCATACTGAATGAAGAAGAAAGATTCATATCTTATAAGTTGCGTAAAAGACAGATCTTTACTGTAGGTGGTTATTGGACTGTGAACAAACTCTCAATTATGATCTGTTTTAAAATGAATAAATGTTACTTATATTAATGTGTTAAACTGCCTCTGTCAAGCATTTTAAAGTTTTGTATTTGGTAGTACTATATAGAGGGAATCCCTGTAATGAACAAAGTTTGTTTTTCTCATATTGCCTGTCTGTATTGATTTCCAAAAATAGAGTCAAACCACAGGGTAGATGCAATAATCCTATACCTTTTCATGAATTGAATGCTTATATGGCAGTTTAGTCTGCAGGGCTTTTTACATATACAGGAACAAAATTGTCTATCATCTTGTTAATTAAACTGTAAATTTTAAATTAATTATTGCTGCTGGAAAGGAGATAAAATTTCATGATGATGAACACTTTTTTTGTATGCCCCAATTGTGGTAACGACAAGGAATTTAAGATTTTTACAAGTAATTTCCAGGTAATCAAACAATCCCCTGAGCTTGGGAAGCGTATCGTTGAAAGCGATACCTTGCCCAGTTTAAGACAAAACGATAATTATATTGAATGCCAATTGTGTCTCAAAAGGTTTGAGTATGACAATGCAGCATGTATCGGCAAAAAATATATTAAAACGGCACAAAGACTTCAAAAATGAAAATACGCCTCGCCAAACATGGAGTCTCATCTCTGGGATGAGACTCCCTCCTTTCTCAGTTTCAACAGCACAATAGCATTTATAGTAAGTAGTTGTATTTCTCTTAAATGGGATCAATATGCACAAATGTCTTATGAATGCCTTCGATAGCTTCTACTTCTCTTTGGACATTTTTCCCGATATCATGTGCCTGTATCATCGTCAAATTTTGATCTATGGATATGTGTATTTCAACGTGGATATAATTGCCTACATAGTGTGCACGGACATCGTGAATTCCAATAACACCAAAAATAGCGCATGCCTTTTTTTTAATTTCTTCCATGATACAGGAATCGGGTTGTCTGCCCATGAGGTAATCAATATTTTGAATGCCGATTTTGTAACCTGAGTAAATAATCCAAAAGCTGATAAGGATTGCTGCAATATCATCCATTTGTGGATAACCATAAAGTCCACAGATTACTCCGGCCAGAGCAGTTGTCGATATATATACGTCGTTCCTGCTGTCGATGGAGCTTGCCAATAAGGCAGGGCTATTTATTTTGCGGCTTACATTTTTAAAATAGGAGGACATGATAATTTTTACACCTATGGATACCAAAAGTACTGCAATTGCGTATATTCCAATCTTGTGCTCGTGCGTTTCCATGAGTTTAAAAATAGAGGTGTGAAGTATTTCGAATCCCAAGATTCCAGCAAAAATAGCCACAATTAAGCCTGCTATTGGTTCTGCCCGATGGTGACCAAAGGGATGTCCCTCGTCTGCTTGTTTTGAAGAGGTCTTTACCGCAAAGAAAATAATTACTGAAGACACAATATCGGTAAACGAGTTTACCGCATCCGAGATAATGGCCAAACTATTGGACATGAGACCTGCTGTGATCTTTATTCCGAATAAAAAGGTATTGCAAATGATTAAAATAATAGTAGCCTTGCTGCCTTTATTTTTCATATCTGCCTGTTACTTTTAAGCCAAAAACAAGGAAATCAAAAAACAAACATTGTATTATTTACAAGATTCTGATGTTAAAGGCAAATAAATACTTTTTGCTAATTATTTATGGGTAAATTATGAAGATGCCGTGATAGGCATTTCGTAGAATCCCCCTTTTATTTTAAAATTTTGAGTGTATAATACCAGCCAAAGGTAATACAACCAATATCCATTCAGGGGGAAAAACAATGCCATATCCTGCAAGATATTTCGATAAGTTGATAAAATTCCTTATTATCATACCTCTTTTTGCTGAATTAATTTGGCTTACAGGCTGTGCTACTCAAGGGAAAACAGTGAATACTCCTCATGAAAAAGAGGCTGTATCTGTTAAAGAGGAAAGAGGTATTACAGAAGAATCTTTAAGGTGTATTACATGTCACGAAGACCGCGGTGTGACACACGGTTGGATTGCCGATTGGGAGGGTAGCAAGCATGCCAGAAAGGGTGTGGGATGTGAGGCATGTCATATAACCTCTGCGCTGGAACCTGCAGTAAAGGAGGCATCGGAACTAGAATATCTCTACACCGGTGGAAGTAATTGTGAGGATAAAAGGGTCAATCGCCAGGTTATTGCCGGTAGCTGCGGAAAATGCCATACGAAACAGTACAACGAATTTATGAAGAGTCGCCATTCCATTGGTTGGAAGAGAATGCTGGATTGCGGTAGAGACATAGAGATTTCCAAAGAGACCCGCACGGCAAATTGTGAACAGTGTCATAACATACAGTTTAAGTGCGATTCATGTCATACACGACATACCTTTAATACGCTCGAAGCAAAAACCCCGGAGGCTTGCATGACATGCCACATGGGGTCGGATCAACCGCATTATGAGATATATATCTCTTCAAAGCATGGGGCTGTTTATACCGCGAGCCAGTCTAGTATACTAAAAGAATCTGAGTCCATTAGGTCGTTACGGTCACCAATATGTGTTACATGTCATATGCCTCAGGGCACTCATGATATAAGTTTCGGGCTTGCCTATGGACCTGTGGGAGGCGAATTATCTTATATTGACAGAAACGGTATCGCAGTGGATGAATCTCGATTAGCCGACAGGCGCAATGCCATGCTGTCGGTATGTAGTGAATGTCATTCGCCACGTTTTGCAAAAGAAAAATTAACCGCAGCAGATACCATCCATAGAAATGTGGAATCAATTGTTAGAGAAGCCGAGGAAATCATTAATGGACTGGAAAGGAACAACCTGATAATTCCCCCGATTAACAAAAGGGTAAATACTCAATCACTTGGTCATGCCATTATTCTTGGGAATCAACAGTTATATAGCAACAAATCCAGGATTGAGCGTCTATTTTTCAAATTAACATACAGTGCAAAAGTTACCTGGAAAGGAGCATATCACGCAAATCCTAATCATACGCATTTATATGGATGGGCGGCACTACAAAATGATCTGAGTGATATGAAAGAAGAAGCAAGAAAACTGCAGGAAGAAGCAGAAATCAAAAGAAAGATGGAGATTAGATTAAGATAAAATGCCGAAGCAGGGACTTGAACCCTGACCCCGTTGCCGGGACTAGACCCTGAATCTAGCGCGTCTGCCAATTCCGCCACTTCGGCTCGTAAAGATTTTAAAGAATATAAAGGTTCAAGTCAATGGAATTTTAATAAATTGACCTTGCATTAATGCTAACAATCTGTTACGATTTTCAAATATTTTTTAGGTTATTTGGCAATAATTCTTTGGTAAGGGCGCTCATAGTAAATAAAATTATGGCAAAGACTTAGATATGCTTCTTTTTACATGTAATTTATATCCACAAGTGGGAGCAATTCAGAGGCTAGGTGAGGAATATTTATGGAGAGGTTCGTTCTTATGTACTGTGTATTCACTCGGTTACTATAAATGGAATTCATTGCTAAGAATAGGAAAGCGTATTTCCAATATGAAATTTTAGAAAAGATTGAGGCAGGTATTGTACTAACAGGGACAGAAGTTAAATCAGTACGGAATAGGGATGTAAGTATTAATGAAAGTTTTGCCCATCTTAATAATGGCGAAATATTTGTCTATGAGATGCACGTTGGTCAATATAAACAAGGAAACAGGCAAAACCACGAGCCAAAAAGGGTGAGGAAGCTACTGTTACACAAAAGAGAGATTGCCAAAATAGCTGGTAAGATAAAGCAAAAAGGATATACGATGATTCCTTTATCAATATATTTTAAGGATGGTATTGTCAAAGTGGAACTTGCCCTTGTTAGAGGAAAATCGAAAGTTGACAAGCGTGAAGACATCAAAAAACGTGACATTGACAGGGAAATCCAACGAGCAATGAGATAATTTCACAATTATTATAAAGCATAAACAAAAAATACGATACAGTTGCACAGAAACATATTTCTATTTTGGCGTTTTAAAGAGTGGAAGGTTGGATATGTTTTCATTCTCTATTATGACTAAAAGGCAGTAAAAGTCTCATTTTTATACTGTTATACCTTGCGCATACTAAATCGCTAAAGAAAATGAAAGGGGGAATATGCCTTCTGCAAGGATATTGATCGTAGAGGATGAACGGCAAACAGTTGATACCTTAAGGGATTTGTTTGAACAGCATGGTTATGAAACAGAAGTAGCCCTTAATAAACAGGTGGCTTTGACCATATTACAGGAAAGAAGCATGGACATTGCTATCGTTAGCACGTCGGTGCAAGAGTCTCCTGGTGGAGATATTTTACATGAAATTAAAAAGTTAAATGCAAAAATGCCAATAGTAATGATCAGTGAACAAAAATCCAAGCGCGTTGAATCCTCATCTATTAAAGCAGGCGCAAAAATATTCATTTTAAAACCTTTAGATCATGTGTTTCTCTTGCGAACAATCGAGAATCTATTAGAAGTACGATTCACCGCTGCTATACCAAAAAAGACTAAGAAATACTCAAAAAGTAAGAGATAAATTTCATTCCCGTTTTTAGCGAGATTATGGACTGTTGCAAGTTTACCTTAAAAGTACATTTTAATACTTTTATACTTGTTTTCATCTGTAGTGTATTTTTTACTAAATTTCTAGAGGCAAATGCAACTTCCCCCACCAATTTCGATAGCCGCATTCAAATTTTATTAAAAAATCCATCCCTAAAAAACGTCTCGTATGGCATTAGTGTTGTATCCATCAAGAAAAACACGCCCTTGTTTAGTTACCGGGACAATGATTTATTCTGTATTGCTTCAAACATGAAACTTCTTACTACAGCCGCCGCAATAGAATATTTAGGTCCAGATTTCGAATATAGAACAAGCGTTGATGCACATGGCGTAATAACGGCATCAGGTGAACTTAAAGGAGATATTATTATTAGAGGAAGTGGTGACCCTAACCTTTCTGGCAGATTTTATAATGGCAATATTACGTCTGTTCCAGAGTCATGGGCAAATGCTATCAGAAGCAAGGGTATTCGTAAGGTTACAGGAGATATTATTGCAGATGACAGTGTCTTTGATCGTATCTATACCAATCCTAACTGGCCAGAAAACCAATTATCTGCATGGTATTGTGCGCCAAGTTGCGGTTTGTCCTTTAATGACAATTGTGTCGATATAACACTCATTTCCGACAAAAAACCAGGAAATGTTGTAACTGTCTTGGTAGAACCAAGCACGTCATACTTTACAATCGTTAATAAATGTGTTAGCACATCTCAAAAGAAAGAACATGCGTACTCGATATATCGGAAACCCGGTACGAATCAAATATTTATCAAGGGAAAGTTTTGGATCAACGCATCTCCTGAAAAAACTTGGGTGAATGTGCATAATCCAGCCCTTTACCTGGCAACGGTCTTTAAGGAAATTTTAGAGAAAAAAGGAACTGAAGTACAGGGTTGTGCTAGAGTAATTGACGAAACTGATTCTTTCGATTCAGTTTTGGAAAAGATAACAGAGACCGTCTCTACGATGAAACAAACCATCCTCGTGATGAATAAAAATAGCCAGAACTTTTATGCCGAACAAATATTAAAAACATTGGGTTTGCAGATTAAAGGCAGAGGAAGTTCAAATGCAGGAATAGAGGTCTTGCATGCGTTTATGAGGAAATTGGGTTTTTCTCCTGATGAATATCAAATTGAAGATGGTTCAGGTTTGTCAAAAGGTAATAAACTTTCGCCTAGAATAATAACAACTCTCCTGACGCACATGAACGAGCATCCATATAAAGATGTGCTGTATGATTCTTTGCCTGTGTCAGGAATTGATGGGGGATTACGTCATCGAATGATTTCTTCGCGATACAAAAATAAAATACATGCAAAGACTGGATATATAGCAAAAACGTCCGCTCTTTCTGGTTATATCGATACCTTAAATGGAGATACGCTTGCTTTTTCAATTTTAATGAATAATTTTAAAGACCTTGATGTCATCAGAAAAATACAGGATAATATTTGTCAGATCTTGGTGGATTGTTATAATTAAAACTTCCTTATGAGCGAGCATATAAAAAAAGTATATTCATTTTACGCATGGATTTATGATGCTTTTTTTGGAAAAATATTTGAACATGGAAGATATGTTGCTTTTAACATGATGGACGTAAAACCCAACGAAACAATACTTGAAGTTGGCGTGGGGACTGGATTATCGCTGCCTCTGTATCCTAAAGAGGCTCATGTAACGGGTATAGATATAAGTCAGGAAATGCTAGATAAAGCCGAGGCAAAAAAGGAATACTACGGATTATTCAATTTAGATTTATATAATATGGACGCATCATCCATGACCTTTGCCGACAATACGTTTGATAAGGTCATTGCGGCGCACGTTATCACGGTAGTGCCAGATCCACTAAAAACTTTAAACGAAATAAAAAGGGTGTGTAAAAAGGGTGGGGAAATATTTATATTAAACTATACAGGTTGTAACAATAAGGTTATCTCCCGATTCGAGGAAATTATTTCTCCGGTCAGAGATAAGATGGGTCTGGGAAAACACTTTGACCTGGACGAATTACTAAGGAATGCAAATCTTTCAATAGCATGCGAACGGCGAGTCAACTTCCTGGATATGTGTCGGTTGGTAAAATGTAAAAACACCCTGGTTGTGAAATAAAATGAATTAATATTTTCGACCTACACATATATAGTTAAAACCCAGTTTTTTCATTTCATGTGGTTCGTATATATTCCTGCCGTCGATTACATTTGGATGTTTTAATAATTGTTTGACTTTTTTAAGTTCAAGGTCTCTAAACTCATTCCATTCTGTTACTATAACCAGTGCATCACACCCTTTCAGTGCCGAATATGGGTCATTGCGGTATGTTATGTTTTTAAAAATCTTCCTTGCGTTTTGTTGCGCCTCGGGATCAAAGGCCTTAATTTTTACCCCTAATTCCTGTAATTGCCGAATAATCGTGATGGACGGCGCCTCTCTCATATCATCTGTTTTTGGTTTAAAAGCCAATCCCCAGATAGCAATACTCTTCCCTCTCAAATGAGGTACCAGCTTCTTAATTTTGTGAATGAGGGAACTCTTTTGTAGTTCATTTACTTCATCTACTGCGGTTAATATTCTGGGTTCTATTCCATTTAGTTTCATAATTTGAGCAAGGGCCTTAACATCTTTGGGGAAACAAGAACCTCCGTACCCAATGCCTGCCTGGAGAAATCGCGGTCCGATTCTTGAGTCCAACCCCATTCCCTTTGCGATGGCTTTAATGTCGCCTCCTACATATTCACACAATTGCGCCATTTCATTCATAAAAGATATTCTTGTGGCAAGCATCGCATTACTGGCATATTTGATTAGTTCGGCACTGCGAAGGTCTGTAAACATGATCGGCTTGTCTGTTCTGGAGATACCGCTGTAGATGGATGCCATTATGCGCTTTGCCTTTTCACTTTGCACACCGATTACGATCCTATCGGGATTTGTGAAATCCTTAATGGCCTCACCTTCTCTCATAAATTCCGGATTTGAAACCAGATCGTATTTAATAGGCTTGTTCTGTGCGGACTCTATCACCTTTCCAATTTTTTCTAAAGTTCCTACTGGCGCAGTGCTCTTGTTTACAATAATCTTGTACCCGTTCATGTGCCGTCCAATATTTTCAGCAACGGATGTAATGGCAGAAATGTCAGCGCAATTATTACTATCGGGCGGAGTTCCTACTGCAATAAAAATAACCTCTGATTTTTGAATGCCTTCTTTGATATTTGTTGAGTAGGTGATTCTTTTTTCTCTTGCGTTCCTATCGAGTATATCTTTCAGTCCAGGCTCATAGATAGGAATAATTCCCTTTTTCAGGTTGTTTACTTTATTTTTGTCTATATCTACACTGATGATGTCATTGCCCATGTCTGCCAAACATGTGGCAGCGACAAGACCCACGTAACCGCAGCCGATGCAGCAAATTTTCACGTATTTACCCCCTCTGTTAAAACAGGCTCTTTAGTATAAATAAAAAAAGCAGTAAGAAAAATGAGTTGAACATTAATCATTACTGCTTTTTAAAATTCACAAAAGTAAGTATTTTTATTGCAAAGGATTTTTTATCAGTTTTGATCCAAAGACGTTTGATGTCTTTCCGATACGATATTCACCGTCAATTGCAACAACAACTTCCTTTACCATACTATTGGCCGATACATTTTCTGGTTCACCGGCGCAGAGCATGACATCATAAGATAATGCCCAATCCTGTATGTCCTTATCCAGATCTACAAACAGGCTTCCCAGGTGTTTTGACAGTTCATTGGTTTCCGGAGTTACAAATATGAGGCGGATAGTATTCAGACTAAGCAAACGTTCTTGGTAAACCTTTGCGCTTTTGTAAGCAGGCTTGAACTCAGGAACAATCTCTGCAACTTTTCCCAGAGGAACTGGATTGTCAGATAAATTCACTGAATACTCCTTCACACGCTGCACTTTTTCCCCATCAGCAACGTCTTCACCGTAATAAATCCTGTACTCAAGGCTACTGCCGTCTCTTTTAATGGTATATAAATCATGGATTATAACGTCGTATAAAAAAGTTGCCCTCAAGAGACTTTCATTTTCCGGTTTGACTATTACATAGCGTCTGTAAGGTTCTTCCTCGCAATATAAAAAGGGTGGCTTACCCAACTTTTCACGAACCTCTTCCTTGGTCAAGCCAATGATACCATCTTCCAAAGTATCTTTTGCGTATAAATTATTGTTTTGAAAAAGAGACACGCTCAACAAACCAGAAAAGAGCAGAGCAAGACGAAATTTACCTCCCATAATTCTTATTCCTTCCCATTTTTAACCCGTTATCTATGATACTTGTTAGGACTATGCCTAAACTATTACAACATGTCACAAAAGTATATAAATTAGCGTGGTACTTGTCAATTAAATAAATTTGACAATTGTGCCAATGATGTGTTAGAAATACAAACTCAAACTATGTTTGTTGTCTAATTATAGAAAATTAACAAAAGGAATATGCAAAAAATGTTTAGGAAAATATTTGTTTCTGTGATTGTTGTTCTTCTCGCTTCAAAAGCTGTAAGCGCCTTTGAAACCGGTACTCTCCGCGGCAGAGTCATTGATGGTTTTGGCAAACCCATTAATTTTGCAAATATTGCTGTTGTATCTACTGGATCAAAAACAAAAACTACTTCCGATGCTACCGGTGTTTTTTCTATTGATTATAATCCAGGCAACCTCAAACTTACCTTTGACAAGGAAGGTTATGTTCCGCTGTATGTACCGTTATCGCTTGATGAAAAAACAGATCTTTCTGTAGGTGATATTACTCTGTGGAAGATACCGCCAAAGGGAGGACTTTTTGTTGTGGGCGACGGTGGTTATATAGGAATTAACAATACCGAATATTATTCTGAAGCCAGTAGTAAAGAAAGGCGTTTTTATGTAAAAGGTTCACCAACTGTGATTAAAGGTCAGGACATTAAGATCATCGATTTCCAAACAGATAATCCTTTGGTGGTAGGAAAAACGCTTTACAGCGTTGATTCAAAGGGTTCGTTAGGCAGTATTATATTTTATCCTTCACAAAAATACGTTTTGAATAAAGAGGAAGATACCTATACCAAGATTGCGGATAACGTAGGCATGAGGAAGGTAAATTTGCCGCCGGGTAGATATTTTTATTGCACGGGGGAGATTACTATACGATCAAAGATTGGATTCGGATTCTTTTTCGAGATATCCTCTTAGGCAGGGGATTCCTTCTTTTGGGTGGGAATGTTCTCGGCAATGATCTTTCTTAGTTCATCACCTTCAACGACCTCTTTTTCCATAAGAAGTTTTGCGAGTATCTGCAAACGATCTTTATTCTTCATGAGGATATCTTTTACTCTTACATGGGTGTCGAAGATGATCTTCTTAACTTCACTATCAATTTCTTTTGAAACTTCCTCGCTTAATTCTCTGCCGGTACGGAACCCAATATCAAAAAATTGTGATTTCTTGCCATTTTGAAACGTCATGGGGCCCAATTTTTCGCTCATACCATATTCTCTTACCATACTCATCGCTATGTCCGTTGCTCGTTCCAGATCATTCTGTGCTCCCGTAGAGATTTCATTAAAGTGGATTTCTTCTGCTACACGACCACCCAAAAGTACGGCAAGCCGATCCAATAATTCCGATCGCGTCAGCAAATACCGATCTTCTGTAGGTAATTGGAGAGTGTATCCAAGTGCAGCAATTCCACGAGGAATGATGGAGATTCTATGCACCTTGTCTGCGCCAGGCACAGATTCTGCAACAAGGGCATGTCCTGATTCGTGATAAGCTATAATCTCTTGTTCCTTTTTGCTCATGACACGCTTTTTCTTTTCTAGTCCTGCAATTCCACGATTAATGGCCTCTTCAAAATTATCCATACACACGGCCTCATTACCCACCCGCGCGGCAAGAAGCGCTGCCTCATTAACTACATTGGCCAAATCTGCTCCAACAAAGCCCGGTGTTCTTGCAGCAATGATTTTTATGTCAACGCCCTTACCGAGTTTTACATTTTTACAATGAACTTTTAGTATTTCTTCACGCCCTTTGATATCGGGTCTATCTACCAGAATATGCCTGTCAAACCTTCCGGGTCTGAGCAGCGCCGGATCCAGGATTTCAGGTCTGTTTGTTGCTGCCATAAGGATCACACCCTTTCGAGTGTCAAATCCATCCATTTCGACAAGGAGTTGATTTAAAGTGTTTTCACGTTCTTCGTGGCCGCCAGAGATTGGAGCCGCAGCCCGAACCTTTCCAAGAGCGTCAATCTCATCAATAAAAATAATGCAAGGGGCTTTTTCCTGCCCCTGTGCGAATAAGTCACGTACTCGCGCAGCGCCTACTCCCACAAACATCTCGACAAACCCCGAACCGCTGATTGAGAAAAATGGCACTTTTGCTTCTCCTGCAACTGCCTTGGCAAGTAGCGTCTTGCCTGTGCCGGTTGGTCCCACAAGCAACACCCCTTTGGGAATCTTACCACCCAGCCTTTGGTATTTTTGCGGGTTTTGCAGGTAATCTATGACCTCTTTCAGCTCTTCCTTAGCCTCATCTACACCGGCTACGTCATCAAAAGTAACTCCGGTATCTTTATCAATATAAAGGTTGGCCCGGCTCTTTCCAATGGACATAAGCCCCGCTCCGGTTGCTCCTCGCCTCAGCCTCGTCATCATAATTAAAAATATTATCATGGGGATAAACCATAGTAAAAACAGGTTTTGTCGCCATCCTCCATTTGCAGGTGATGTTGCGGAAAATTTTACATTATGTGCAACAAGCTCCTTAATCAAATCAGGATCATCGACCTTCACCGTTGTTACACTTTTTTTAACTTTTTCTCCTACTTCGGCTTTTAAAATCCCTTTTAGCGTCATTGAATCCAGAATAACCTCTTCCAGCTTATCCTCTTGAATTAACTTCTTAAAATCACTGTAAGGGATTCTTTCCGTTACCGGGAATGCCGCATGTGCACTATGGTGGATTGCCAAAACTGACACGAAGAATAAAAAAAGGATGGATATGTTATAGAAGTATCTTTTCGTCATTTACTAAACCTCTATAAACTTGTTTTCGGAGTAAGTACCAATGAGGACATTGCTCACTTAAAGATATGAAAATGTAATGCCGCTCCTTATTGTAAGTTTACGTTTATACAAAATATATCAAATTACAGGTCGATTTAGCAACTTATAATTTTCAAGCATATTTTATCCTAAAATGATTTGTTATTGACTCATATGATTAGAAGCCATAAAATTAATTTACCTATTAAATTATTGATAAAAATACTTATGTTACAGCCTGCCTATATAAATTTGTATAAGACCGGTAAACTCCTGGAAAGGATTGAAAAGGCACAAGGTCTTTTAAAGCAATGCCAGATATGCCCGAGACGATGTAAGGTCAACAGGCTTGAAAACAAAGTAGGTATATGTAAGGTGGGTAGATTACCAAAGGTTTCCAGTTATAATCCTCACTTCGGTGAAGAATTACCTTTGGTTGGCATGCATGGTTCTGGAACAATCTTTATTACTTCTTGCAATTTGGGATGTGTTTTTTGTCAAAATTATGAGATTAGCCATCTAGGAGAAGGGTTTGAAGTTTCATCGGAACGTTTTGCACAGATGATGATTGAGCTTCAAAACATGGGTTGCCACAACATTAATTTTGTGACACCAACCCATGTCGTACCACAAATACTTGAAGCACTTCTTATTGCCGTGAGAGAAGGTTTGAAAATACCTTTGGTCTATAATACTGGTGGTTATGATCTTGTTGAAACTCTTGAACTTTTAGAAGGAGTCTTTGATATTTATATGCCTGATTTCAAGTTCTCCGATAGTGAAGTTGCTGCAAAACTGTGCAAAGCCAGGGATTATCCACAAGTGGCTATGAAAGCTATTAAGGAAATGCACAGACAGGTAGGAGACCTTGTGGTAGATGAGCGTGGCATTGCAGAGAGGGGATTAATCGTTCGCCATCTTATAATGCCAAATGGATTAGCCGGCACGCGGAATGTCATGCAATTTCTCGCCCAGGAGATTTCAACAAATACCTACGTAAATATCATGGATCAATATCATCCCTGTGGTCTTGCCCATAAATATTCTGAGATTAATCGGCGTATCAGCCGTGAGGAATTCGAGAATGCCCTTCAAATAGCCAGAGAAGAAGGTATTCATAGATTAGACTCAGAAACGAGTTATCATCTGCGATAATTCTGCCATAAAAGATATACATCATTTTACATAATGGAATAATATTACTCTTCAGGTATGAATGAATATGACGGATAATTATGATTTTATCGTTATCGGCGGCGGTCCTGCGGGAATGATGGCTGCTGGTCGTGCTGCTGAAAGGGGGAAAAAGGTCATCCTGCTTGAAAAAAACGACCGTTTAGGTAAAAAACTTCTCATGTGTGCTACTGGTCGTTGCAATGTTACAAACACCGCCCCATTGCAAGTATTTATAGGGGCATACGGGAAGGGAGGAAATTTTCTCCGTACGGCGTTAGAAACGTTCGACAATGAAAAGTTACGATCATTCCTATTGTCTCATGATGTGGAAACGGTTGTTGAGAACAAAGGACGTGTCTTTCCAAAGAGCCAGAAAGCAGATTCTATCTTGATGGCTCTTGAAGCTTACATGAGAGACTTTCATGTAACAATTCAGTCAAATTCACATGTCTTGCGACTAAAATCTGAAAACAATCATGTCCGATGGGTAGAAACAAATCACGGTAATATTTTTGGACAAAATGTCTTAATTGCAACAGGGGGGTTAAGTTATCCAGCTACAGGAAGTACGGGGGGCGGTTATAAATTAGCCGCCAGCGTAGGTCACTCAATTTATCCAACGTATCCCGCTATTATTGCCTTTGAGACGGAAGAGCCGTGGGTAAAATCTTTACAGGGAACGCCCATTAAAAATGTAAATATCTCGGCGTATCAACTGAACAAAAAGATTGCAGAACATTTTGGGGAGGCGCTTTTTACTCATTACGGCATTTCCGGCCCGGCCATTTTAGATATGAGCAAACGGATTGTCGAATGCCTTCCAAATGGTTTCGTGCAAATTCACATAGACTTTAAACCTAATCGTTCAACAGAAGAACTCGATAGTATTCTCTTAAACCAGATTAAACGACAGGGTGGGAAGGCTGTTAAAGCATGCCTTACTATTTTCGTTCCGGAGAAATTAGCCCCTGTTCTATTGAGTCTTTGTAATATTGAACCTCATAAAAAGGCATCTCAAATAACAACACCGGAAAGAAGAAAGATACTAAAACAACTCAAGGGATTGCGTCTTACACTGCTTCGTCATCGTCCTATTGAGGAGGCTATTGTAACGGCAGGCGGAGTAAATCTGGACGAAGTCGATGCGAAGACAATGGAATCTAAACTTCTAAAGGGGTTATATTTTGCGGGAGAGGTGCTTGATATCGATGGCCCAACAGGGGGGTTTAATCTCCAGGCAGCGTTCTCTACGGGATACCTTGCCGGCAATTCTATTGATTAAAATGACAATTGCCTTTTCCTAGAATATATGGTATTTTTTGGTACTTTTGGGGAAAAATATATCTCACAGATGTCCCGGCAACCAATTAGGTCTGGAATATGGATAATGTAAAATCTGACAAAAACAAGGGTGTTCAAGGTAGTACACTACCATGGTTCAAAGAAGGGTTAAAATTTGAATGCCAGCGATGCGGCAGGTGCTGCCGCGGTGAACCTGGTGTGATATGGGTCAATAAAAAAGAAATAGAAAAAATATCATCGTTTCTTGGTATTATGCAGGACGCATTTGCCAGATACTATTTGAGGAGTTTTAATGACCGGTTTAGTTTGGTTGAGTACGGTAACGGCGATTGTATTATGTACGATAACGGATGCAAGATTTACGATGTCAGACCCTGTCAGTGTAAGGCATTTCCATTCTGGGGATCGAATCTGGAGAACAGGTCAGAGTGGGAAAAATTGAAGAATACATGTCCTGGTGTGGATAAAGGAAAATTGCATACATTAAAGGATATACAGGACAATTTAAAAACATATGAAGAACGTTTTGGCTAATATGACAACACGGGAAGTAGTAGTACAGGAAAATCTCTATTCTGAATTGTCACTATTATATCAGCGTTTAGAAAAAGAGTTAACACCGTTAAATCCCGGTTGTAACACGTGCGGAACGTGTTGTAATTTCAGTACGTTTGGTCATGTTCTCTATACCAGTAGTATTGAGGTCAACTATATTACGCAGAACATGGAAGTGCCGGACTTTAATGTTTCTGACAATGTTTGTCCTTTTTTGAAGGACAATGAATGCAGTATCCGGGACTTTCGAACACTTGGATGCCGTATTTTTTATTGTAATCCTCATTACAAAGAAATTTTGTACGATCTGTATGAAAAGTATCATTGCATGATTAAAGAGTTGAGTAAAAAATATAATTATCAGTGGAAATACCTGCCTTTTCTCAGTCAACTTGCCGAATTAAAACCAAAACCATCTTTACGTTAATAATTGTGAAGACAAAAAGAGTTGCATACGTTTTATTTATTGTAACCCTGGGATTCATTGTTCAAAATATATTTGGGTTGGAACTAAAGGTTCTCCAATCGGACACTTCAAAAAATACCACGGACAATTCATCCACACTTAATGTGTATACCTGGATGGATTATCTCGATCCTGAGATTGTTTCAGATTTTGAAAAAGAATTTCATGTGAAGGTAAATGTCGATTTCTATGATCTTGAAGACGCTATGTATTCTTTAGTCCAGTCTGAACCGGGGAGATATGATCTTGTTTTCCCAAGTGAGAGTACGATGGATGCAATGATAAAATCTAAATTGCTGCTGAAATTCGATGAGCCAGATATTCCCAATTTGCGTAATCTTAATGCAAGGTTCAGGACTATTATAAATAAATGGAAAGGATATTGTGTTCCCATTGACTGGGGGGTTACCGGTATTGCATATAATGCAAAATACGTAAAGGACACCGTTGACAGCTGGCGTATTTTCTGGGACGTGAAATATAAGGGACATACGGCGTTGGTGAATGATCCCTATGAAGTTATGTCCGTAGGGTTAAAACTGTTGGGGTATCAATTAAATCCACAAAACCCCAACGAGTTGGACGCAACGCTAAAGATACTAAAGGAAATGAAACCTCTCCTCCATAATAAATGCTTCATAGCTTATAATGAGATTAAAGAAAAGTTGAGAAACGATACATTATGGATTGCTCAGTGTTATAACGGAGATACAGCCATACTTAATGATGAAGATAACAACATAAAATTTGTAGTACCTAAAGAAGGTACGAGTTTCTGGGTTGATGTCGTGGCTATTCCTGTTGGAGCAAGAAACAAGCAACTTGCTGAAAGTTTTATCAATTTTATGCTTCGTCCAGAAATCAGCGCCCGGCAGACCAATTACTCATATTATGCCAGTTGTAATAGAAGGGCATGGCGCTATGTAAAGAAAGAAATATTAAAAAATCCTTACGTTTTTATACAAAAAGAACAATTAATAAGTTGGAATTTTATAAGATACTACTACCTGATGTCCAGAAAAAGTTCAACGAATGTTGGGCAGAACTACTTTCAAATTAAAGGACAAAATTGGGGAATATAAGTTTCTTTAGAAAATTAGGATTCAAAATAGCCCTTCCTTTTATACTGGTAGGTCTTTTACCCTTATTTATAGGGATATTCTTTTTGTTTAAATATACTGAAGGACTTATACGAGACGATGCCTGTAATAATCTTGGGTTGTTAGCTAAAAATACCAGGGAAGAAGTAGGTCGTTTTATGTGGAGTTGTGTAGCTGATATGAAGATGCTAGCGGAAAGCGAAGACATGATGGACACCGAGATACATGCAGATAAAAAGTTATTGGTAATGAGAAAAATCCAGGATTATTACAAGCGTTTTGAAGACATTACCATGATTGATACGAAAGGTCGTGTAATAACCTCTACCACATATAATTATCGGGGCGAATGGAGATCTAAAAAGTGGTTTCTTGAAGCAGTAAAAGGGAATGTATTTGTTTCAGATGCCCATGTCATTCTCGATCCTTATAAGGTTGTTCTTGCCATTTCG
>JACRII010000161.1 GCA_016235875.1 Planctomycetota bacterium | reverse complement strand
GTAACATGTCGTATGCCGTGGTTTTATCAAATAACGAAGGGAAGATTCTTGGTTTCAATGATGTCTTTGTGAAAATGTCAGGGTTTCTCGAAAAAGACCTTTGCATAATGTGTGTATTCGATGTAATCGGGAATGAGTTTAAAGAGGATGTTAAATCATTATTTAAAAAGATTCGAGCCGGTGTTGCACACGGTATAAAGACAACAATTGTTACAAAGGCACAGAAGGATATCGACGTTACTTTGAATGCAACCTCTTTTAAGATGGGTGGGGAGCGACTGATTCTGACAACGATTGTAGATGGGTATGGAGATAAACAATGAAAGACGCGAAAATAAAGTCGCAGTTCGATCAGATTGTATCAGCGCTGTCACTCATCATGGATCAATTTGGAAAGCACAATCTGCTGCATTCCAGACGCGTTGCCGTAATCGCAACTGCCCTTTCAGAAATCGTCATGCCCGAAAAACGAGATATTATATTCTATGCAAGTTTGCTTCATGATGTGGGCGCCGTCATCTTTGGTGAACATCCTTTAATGTTTCCAACTATGGAGGAACAAAAACGAGTTTCCCATATCTTTGAACATCCCACGGTAGGTTCAAAGATTATATCCAGGATAAGCGCCCTGGAAGAGGCACAAGCCTTTATCCAGGACCATCACGAGTGGTATGATGGAAGTGGTTATCCCAATGGAAAGAAGGGTGGAGATGTCTTTCTGGGCGCTCAATTGATTCGTATTGCCGATACCATAGACCAGAAGATACATGTTTATGGAGGCTATCTATGCACTGAAATTTATAATTATTTAAGATTGCATAAGGGGCTGGAATTTAGCCCGGACCTGTGGAACGCTATAATGGACTTGAAGAATAAGGATGCCGGGTCTTTTTGTATGAGAATTTCTGATGATATGAGCATGCAGGGGATATTTTCGGAGATTCTTCAGTCGGTTAATCCTTATTGGATTATATCTGCAACTAAGGTGGATGACTATACGCAGGTTATCCTGCATATCTTTGCCGACATTATTGATGCCAAGCATAAATACACAAAAAACCATTCAGAACGGGTTGCCTTTCTGAGCGAAAAGATTGCCCGTGTTCTGGAATTATCAGAGGCGGAAATTGAGAAAATCAGGAATGCTGCCCATCTGCATGACATCGGCAAGGTGTACATACCATACGAAATTTTAGACAAGCCCGGTCATCTTTCTGACCAGGAAGTGGATGTCTTGAGAAAGCACGCAATTATTACGATGGAGATACTAGATACGATCGAAGCTTTTAGGGATTTATCAGCTATTGCTGGATTTCATCAGGAACGGTACGATGGTAAAGGATATCCTGACGGGTTAATGGGGGAAGATATTCCATTGGGAGCACGGATTCTGGGTGTTGCTGATTCCGTCGATGCCATGCTGTCAGACAGAGCCTATCGAAATGGCATAGGAGTAGGGAATACTATCATCCAGTTACAACGGTGTTCCGGGACGCAGTTTGATCCTGTGGTAGCCGAGGTTGCTATAGGATTATTGAGTGACAAAGAATTCGTGGATGAGATGAGAAAGGCAGAGTAGTTTAGAATTGACACGATAATAAAATATCAGTAATATTTATTTTTCGTTTTCATATTCCGGGTATGGGTATTATGCACATAGATGCTGATATTTTAATTATTGGCGGCGGGGCGGCGGGTTGTTTTGCCGCCGTGGAGATTTACAAAAAATCTCCAAACTGCCGGGTAGTTATTATGGAAAAGGCGCATATTGAGCGCAGCGGCTGCCTTGCGATGGGCTTGAATGCCATCAATGCGTACCTGCATTCCGGACAGACGCCTGAGTCTTATGTGTCGTATGTGGAGCGGGAGTTTGAGGGTGTGATAAGGAAGGACCTTGTCTATACCATTGCACAAGGGCTGAATGAGGTAGTTAAAGATGTAGAAGAAATGGGGCTTCCTGTCGAGAAGAATGAAGACGGTACTTACAAGAAACGAGGGAAGCGTAGTATCCGTATCTTGGGTGAACGGTTGAAGCCTATACTGGCTGAGGCTGTAGCAAAAACCAGTACCCAGGTGTTGAATCGCACTGTGGCGACAAATTTTATCTATGATGGTGGTCGTATCTGTGGGGCATTCGGATACGGGATTAAGGACAGCAAGTTTTATGCGGTTCGCGCTAAGGCTGTTATTGTTGCTACGGGTGGGGCATCCGGTATATATAGACCTAACAATCCCGGGGAAGCCCGACACCTGATGTGGTACTGCCCGTGGAATGCGGGGACAGGATATGCCATGGGAATACGTGCAGGAGCGGAGATGACCAGCTTTGAGAACCGCTTCATCGCCTTACGTGTTAAAGACGTGCATGCGCCGACAGGCACTATTGCTGTCGGAGTTCGTTCAAAACAGATCAATGCGCGCGGCGAAGATTATCTGGAACTATACTATAAACACCTGGGAGGAAATAAATGCCTCACGCAGTACAGACTTTTGGCCACAGTTGAAGAGACGAAGGCAGGGAGAGGCCCCTGCTATTTGGATACGACTACATTGAATGATGCAGATGAACGGCGGCTCAAAGAAGATTTTTTGAACATGAATCCACAGATCATCCTTTTGTGGGCAAGCGAGGGTATGGATCCACGAAAAAAACCTGTGGAAATTCAGGGGACTGAGCCTTTTGTTGTGGGCGGTCATTGTCAGTCCGGATACTGGATCGATAAAGAAAGAAGGACAACCTTAAAGGGTCTTTATGCTGCAGGAGAGGTGGCAGGCGGCGCACCCAAAAAATATGTAAGTGGAACCTGGGTAGAGGCGCGTATTGCTGCAACGACTGCTTTGGAAGACATAAAAGGAGTGTCTTTGGAGGACATAGACAGCGAGCTAATTCACACTGAAAAATCAAGGGTTTTGACTCCTTTAACGAAAAAGTCGGGGATATCTCCATCGGAGGTGCGTGAACGGCTTCAAAAGATTATGGATGAATATGCCGGGGGAATTTCCGTGAATTACGCACTCCATGAGGAGAGACTGCTGGAGGCAAGACGGTTATTAAAATGTCTCAAAGGACGCCTGAAAGACATGACAGCCGTAAATAATTATAACCTAGTTGAGGCATTAGAATGTATTGATAGGGTTGATGTTGCAAGGGTATTGGTAGAACACCTCATCTGCCGTAAAGAGACGAGATGGGCATGCTACCAGACACGATTAGATTATCCGAAGAAAGAAGATAGCCGATGGCTTTCGTTTGTTAATTCTATTTATAATTCAGAAACAGATGAAATAAAAATGGTAGAAAGACCTTTGAGCTAGTTTCTTGAAAAAACCCCCCTCACCTAACCTCTCCCACAAGGGGAGAGGAAACTTTCCCTCCCTTGATGGGGGGGATTAGGGGAGGGTGTTGTATTTCATGTTCCTTTGTAAGACAGTAGTATGTGAGAAATACGGTTTATATTGGTATTTTACAAAAAGCTAACACCCCCCTGACCCCTTAAGGTAGGTCAGGCGTCCTCGCTTGACATTATAATAACCACCAATAGAGGGGAATCAAAAAGTCCCCTCTTGGGAGGGGATAAAGGGGCATAAGCGTTAACTTAAGAAAGAGCTATAGCATTTAAGAGTGAAATATAGAATGTAGAACAAGGAATATTGAATTTCGAAGGAAAAAAACTTAATAATTCGACATTTTTTGTTCGATATTCGATATTTAATTGCATTTAAACTGAATTAGCTTCTTAAGTTAACGCTTATGGGATAAAGGGGTGGGTAATGAATTCGTTTATATAAGAAAAATCGCTGGGTTTTGCAAAGTAAAACCCAATCTGATTTGGGAAAATAGGTGTTTGATGCACAAAGTGCAATTTTCGAAAGTGGTGTGTGATGGGGATATTTATCGATGAAAATATTTGCAACGGCTGCAAGGGGTTGCCCGTGGCGCGGTGTGAACGCATCTGTCCAGGGGACTTATGTTACCGTAAGGAGAACATGAAGGCGGCGATTCGCGACCAGTCTGCTTGCTGGACCTGTGCCTGTTGCGTGAAGGAGTGCCCTGTGCAGGCGATTGAACTGAGACTGCCTTTCCAGGCTTGCAGCAATGGCGCTTCGTTAAAAGCAAGGCTGAAGTGCGATAAAACGATTTGGACGGTTTGGGATGCCGAGGGGCATCAAGAGGAATTTATTATTCAGGCAAGGCGTTTGAAAGGAGATTAATGAAAGATGGTCAAAAATATTGACCCTCATGGGGGAAAACTTATAAATAGGATCGTTTCTACGGAGGAACGGGAAGCGCTGTTGGATAAGGCTACACATTACGATATGAAAAAAATCCAGCTTAATTCCCGGGAGATGTCGGATCTCGATATGATCGCAGTTGGTGCGATGAGCCCTATCGAAGGATTTATGTGCAAAGCGGATTATGATAATGTGGTGGACAATATGCGGTTATCTAATGGTTTGCCATGGTCAATTCCGATTGTACTCTCTGCAACAAAAGAAAAGATAGAAGGACTCAAACCGGGGAAGGATGTTGCCCTTCTGGATCAGGCTAATGAAGTGGTTGCAGTTCTTCATCTGAAAGAAATTTTTCACCACGACAAGCAGAAGGAATCTTTAGAGGTCTATGGCACGGATGATGCGAAGCACCCCGGCGTGGATTATGTTTGCAAAATGGGTGAATATTTGCTCGGTGGCGGGGTAAGTGTGGTAAACAGGGCAAAACCCGGTAATTTCCTGGCATACAGGCTGGACCCGGTTGAAACCAGAGAGTTGTTTGTAAAAAAAGGATGGAGAAGGGTGGTTGGATTCCAGACTCGTAACCCCGTGCATCGTGCACACGAATACATCCAGAAGTGCGCCCTGGAAATAGTAGATGCCATACTTTTACACCCGCTGGTAGGAGAAACAAAAAGCGACGACATTCCTGCGGACGTGAGGATTAAAAGTTATGAAATCCTTCTGGAAAAATACTATCCCAAAGATAGG
>JACRII010000160.1 GCA_016235875.1 Planctomycetota bacterium | reverse complement strand
TGTATCCCGTTAAATGATTTTAACCATTTCTTCCAGGGGTTTACGATAGGTGGATTCCGGAATATCCAAAGGATATCCAAGAGGTGTTAGTGCTACAGGTTCCATTCCAAGGGGTAAGCTTAGAATAGATTTTATGATGGGTACCTTAAAAGCGGCAATCCAGCACGTAGCCAATCCTTCCTCTGTTGCTGCAAGAATGAGATGATCCATCGCAATTGCGGCGTCAATATCTGCGTAGTTTTTCCCATCGCCTCGCTTCCATGCTTTTTCCGGGATACTGCAGGCACAGATAATTACGGGTGACGTATAAAACCATTTTTCACCGTAGGCATTCTTTAACTGCTGTTTTGTTTTTGCATCTTTGATGACTACAAAGTAGATAGGTTGCCTATTGGCAGCGCTGGGGGCAAGCCTCGCAGCCTCCAATATTCTAGTGAGTTTTTCTTCTTCAACAGGGTCGGGCTTATAAGAACGAATACTCCGTCTTTGCTTCATGATGTCATAGATATTCATGTGCTTTCCTCTCAAAATTCCATGATCTTCCAACGTTTAATATTTGCATACAACCGTAACATGGGGCTTGCATTTACCGCTATAGGGTGTCCTACCATACGCATAAATTTTACGTCTAAATATTGATTGGCATAGGCATAAGATGATGAAAGGTCAATATTATGCTCTGCAACAAGTTGGTTTACGACCTTTACTTTTCCGCTACTGTAAGAGTGTATGCCGTCTATTTCCCCTGTTATTTTGCCTTCATTGTCAATGGCAAGACAAGTACCCACGCCTATATCAGCGTCACAGTATTTCTTGAAACATTCTACCAAAGGACTTAACGTTCCGGATAGTAAAATAATTAAATAACCTGCATCTTTTAACCTGCTTATTTCTTGTAATGCGGTTACTGAAATATGTGAGGAAATTTGTCTTTTAAAACACTCTTTTATCTCTGAAACAACCTGTTCGTACTCTTTATCTTTGAGATAATATTTGTTTTTTCTAAGGTAGAGTCCTTTTAACTGCAAAAGATTATTTACGAAGACATTTGCGAATCGTAATAAATCTTTTGTTGTAACAAATCCTTTATTTAGAAGATAACGGAAAAAAACTCTTTCTGAAGAAATATTTTTGAGTATTGTTCCATCAATGTCAAAAATGGCTGCCTTTTTCACGTAATGAATTTTACTAAGTATAGGGATGTCTTTTCAATAAAAAACTTGTTAACTGAATAACATATTATGCATACAATGGATTGATTAATACCTGATATTTTATAAAATCATAAGTACCGATAAATAAAACATTTATTCTTCCACCTGTTGTATAGAATATAAATATGTGTACAAAATATTGTATTTTTTCTTGACAAAGGTTTTTTTTGTGTTATATTTATGACCCATGTTAGACATACAATATGTTGTAAGCAGGGTATGTTAAATTTTATTAGGGAAGGGGGGTGATAGAAAAGAAGGTTTGTAAAGCGAGGTGTTTTTAAATCAAATTTATTTGTAGGTATTCATTAAATTATCCTGCTTGATTTTAATATTTCAAAAAGTTTTGTTAAGTAAGGGATAAGGAATAGTAAGAACACATAATAATAAGGAGATATGAAGAAATGACAACAGCAATACTAGAAAGACCTTCGATGTTGGAGAGAACGGGCAACAAAGACAATATACAGTATTTCATTGAAGAAAAGCTGAGTGCCTTTGATGCGGCAATTGAAGGGCATGAGTTTTTAGAGATAGACGGTGATCTTCCCGGGAATACGCCTAAAGAGGATTGTTTAAAGATTATTAACTATAAATTGGAATGTGCATATGCCATAGATATTGATTCGGTGATTCGGCAGGATTTGAAATCGGTTATCAATGCCCTTGAAACAGGAATCTTTACTCGTCTTAACGGAGTCACCCGAATTGTTGGTTATTACAGCAGAGTATCCAACTGGAATAAGTCGAAAATCGGCGAATTACATGATAGACATATGGGAAGATATTCAGTACGGTAAATATAAACAAAGGTAAATTTCTCCCAAGGACCCCTTTGTTATAAGCCATTGCAGTGTTTTAGTAAGCTGCAATGGCTTTCTTTTTTAATTATAAATTTAGTTTGTACCAGGAATTGGGAGAGGCATTCTAACCGTAAGTACGGGACATGAGGCTTTGCGGACAACTTTTTCAGCTACACTACCCAACATGACGTGAGAAAGTCCTGTTCTACCGTGTGTGCCGATTACAATAAGATCTACATTAATCTCAGTAGCTGCATTAATAATTTCATTAAAAGGTACGCCTTTTACTACAATTGTTTCTACCTCTAAAACATCCGTTGTTCCTTCTGGTAAGCTTTTCATCAAATCTGTACGGATTTTAGATTCATCAATCTCGTTGAGTTTATACGGGCTTAATTTGTATATTTCCGTGTCGTATAAACGAGAATCGATTACATGCATGAGGTATAACTTTGCCTCATCTTTCAATGCCAGAGAAATGGCATATTTTAAGGCAAGATACGAGCATTCAGAGTGATCCACAGGACATAATATCTTCTTTAGTGTAACCATACAACCTCCAGTTGTTCATTTTGAGTTTTATCCAAACAGAACCATAATCATTATGTTCTACGGTTAAATGCCGATGCCGTCTACGGTCGTATTACATTCCGGGCACTTCAAATTGACAATATTGTTTTCAATAATTTGATATCCATATCTTTTGATAAGGACTTTCTTGCATTTATAACAATACGTATTTTCTCCTCCCTCGCCTGGGACATTACCTTCATAGACATAGCGTAAACCTACCTCAAGACCTATTTCGCGCGCCATTCTGAGCGTAGCCACAGGAGTTGGTGGTTTTTCAATTAACCGATATTTTGGGTAAAAACGGCTTACATGCCAGGGAATTTCAGGACCTACACTCTTTATAAATTCTGCAATCTGCCTCAGCTCGGACTCTGAATCGTTAATTTCCGGAATGATGAGAGTGGTAATTTCTATCCAGATGCCCATCTCTTTGTAAGAGCGAATGCAGTCAAGTACATTTTCCAGACGTGCTCCGCATAGCTTTTTATACGTTTCTTTGGAAAAGCTTTTTAAATCCACATTAGCGGCATGGAGAAACGGTTTTATCGTAGTGAGTGCCTCGCGTGTTGTATATCCATTCGTTACAAATACATTCTTAAGAGACTTTTGAGTGGCTATTTTTGCTATTTCATAGGCGTACTCAAAAAAAATGGTGGGTTCCGTATAAGTATAGGCAATACTCTTACATTGATAACTTAAGGCATCCTCGACGATCTCTTCAGGGGCAACGTCTCTGCCCACAATTTGGTCATGATCCTTCGGAAGTTGTGATATCTCATAGTTTTGGCAGTTCAGGCATCTGAAATTACATCCCACCGTTGCGACTGAAAAGGAGGTAGTACCAGGATAAAAGTGATAAAGGGGTTTTTTTTCTATAGGGTCAATATTCTCTGAAATAAGTTTTCTGTAAACGAGGGAGTAGAGTATGCCACCATGGTTTTCGCGAACCCTGCAAATGCCCTTTTTGCCATCCTCAATGACACAATGATGACGGCAAAGATAACATTTTACCCTGTTCTCATCAAGCTTTTCAAAAAACATCGCTTCTTTCATAAATTTTTTCTATGAATAACCGATATATAATTAAGTATGTACATTGGCGCATCTTTCATAGGATGCACTATTTAATATTAATAACAAATCCCATCTTACAGTTTTTTATTAAATCTAGCAAGTATTTTGTCTTGTTTTAACCTAAGGGTTAATCGTCTAAATATTAGTTGACTGAGATTTGTTTAATGATATAATGGCAAAAGTTTTACGACAAAGGCAAACCCTAAGCGATTAGGGGACGCAAAGTAAAGGGTCTTTAAGTTCTTAAGGATTATTGAGGGAAAGACAGCCTTGCTACCGAAAATGATTTTTAGAGTAACAATGGAAAACCTTACTGATGGGATATGTGTTAACGAATATTTCATCCGTAAGGTTTTTTGTTTTAGGGATATTTTAGAATAAAACGCCTTTGTAAATATAGAGCGTTAATTAATATTTTGTTAATATCTCGATACAGAAGTTTCTTATGTAATAAGGAGGTGATTGAAGAACAGTAACCTGTAAAATCGTAAGAAGGTAATCTTAACAATCTCTAGGAGGACATAGTTATGATGAAGAAAAGGAGCAGTGCGGGTTTTACGTTAATTGAGTTACTGGTCGTAATTGCTATTATCGGTATCCTTGCCGGTATTTTATTACCAGCATTAGGCAGGGCGCGTGAATCAGCACGCAGGACACAGTGCGCATCTAACCTCAAACAAATCGGATTAGCCATTAATATGTATAGTAATGACAATAGTGGGGCATTTCCCACAGTTAGTGGCAGTGCTGCTAGCACCGAGATGCAATCCCTGGGGCAACTGTTTGATGCATATATTACTGATAGAAAGGTTTTTAAGTGTTCTAGCGATACTGGTGTTACCGATGCTGGCAATTTGTCAATATCACCTGGAACAGCAACTGTGGCGAATGCTACATTCGAATCGACTGACAATAGTTGTAGCTATGGTTACGATGACAACCATACATCAGCTGACGATCCTGGCGTTGCCATCTCAGCGGATGCACACGGTGGTACAGGCGGTACCGCCGCACTCTCAAACAACCATGCCTCAAAGGGACAAAATGTGTTGTATATTGATGGCCATGTGGAATGGAAGGGTACCACTACATGTGGTTATTATAGTAGTACTTTGGGTTATAATAATATATATACTGATCAAATTTCCACTTTCGGTTCATCAACAGATACGTATATCTACGACTAATATTATCGTTTGCTTTATGATTTTAAAAAGGGTAATATCAGTTAAAGATATTACCCTTTTTTGTTGTTTTGCGGCACTAGAACCTCGTTCATGCTACCGCTACGATAACCTTCTAAGTCAATAGTGACATATTTATAGCCAATTTCCTTGAATTTATTGACAATCTCTTTCCTCTTGCCGTCTTGTAAGAGTACGGAGATGTCTTGAGGCAATACCTCAATTCGCGCAATGGTGTCATGGTGTCTGACGCGGAATTGTTTTAGTCCAATACTTCTTAAGTAATTTTCCGCTGCAGCTACGATGGTCAATTTTTCCTCTGTGATGGATTGCCCGTAAGGAAACCTGGAGGACATGCAGGCATATGAAGGTTTGTCCCAGTTGGAAAGATTGAGGTGTTTCGATATTTCACGTATGTCTGCTTTTCTCAATCCACTTTCTTTTAAGGGGCTGCGC
>JACRII010000158.1 GCA_016235875.1 Planctomycetota bacterium | reverse complement strand
GAATATACATTACAGGATGTTATTGAGGGGCGTAAACAAATGAAAGATATTATTCTGCAAGGTCCCGATGGAATAAAATTTGTCCCCGCAAGTTCGGGTATTGAAGAACTTACCAGTTTAAGCGAAGAGCAAAAGGAGGCGCTTTTTAAAGGATTCTGTGACCTGGATGAAGAACTGGATATCGTTATTGTAGATACCGGCGCAGGGATATCATCTAATGTGTTGAGTTTTGTTCTTGCATCGAATGAAATATTGCTCATAACAACACCAGAACCCACAGCAATAACAGATGCTTATGCCATGATTAAAGCCCTTTCCAGAAAGAAAAAAGATTTAAATATTAAACTACTTGTGAACCTCTCGAACAGCCGGGAAGAAGCCGAGTTGACGATGAAAAAAATTGCATCAGTAACGCATCGGTTTTTGAATGTAAATGTACAATACCTGGGATATTTGTTACAAGACCCTAATATCCCGATTGCTACAAGGCTTCAGAAATCTTTTGTAAAAGAATATCCCAATACGACGGCAACCAGTTGCCTTAATAATATGGTTGCTTCATTTTTAAACAGTGATGATGGAACGCAAACGTTAGGAGTTGAAGGTTATTTTAGAAGAATTGCAAGTGAAACACGACTATAGGTTCTTTATAAAAATATTTTGACATCTTTAGCAAAAATTTACGAATTACGATTTACGAATTACGATTTTGTTAAATCCCAAATCGTAAATCCCAAATCGTAAATCTAAAAAGGAGGTTTGATGGATGGAGGAACTATTAGCCAGAGGACGTATATATATTATCGTAATCGTGTTCTTTTCGTCCTGTTTTTTGGGACTGATGTCCAACGTATCCATACCTATGCTGGCCATCAGAAGTGTGGTAATAACGGTTATTGTTGGAATCTTAAGTAGTTTATTCATCAAATATATTGTAAGTGTGGCAAAAACAGTTTCACCCGGTGGAATTGGTCAAGCGCAAGAATCTGTATCTCCTAAAAGTGATCAAACTACGGGGCAAAATAATAAATAACAGTAGAGACAGGTTTCAAACCTGTCTGTACAAAATTTATTTAAGGGGAAACGAAAATGGGTACAGTGACTAAAGTAAAATCGAGCTATACACGGGGAGATTTAATGAGGCGTAATAAATTAATCATAGAGTACCTTTCATTGGTTAAATATGTGGTAGGTAAAATTATTGTGTATTTACCTCCTTTCGTAGACAAAGAAGATCTTATAGAGTATGGCATTCTAGGATTAATAGAAGCATCGGAAAAGTATGACTCAAAGAAGGATACAAAATTTGGCACATATGCTATTTCTCGTATTCGGGGTGCAATTTTAGATTACTTAAGGTCTCAAGACTGGTTGCCTCGTTCTGTGCGGGATAAGGCAACAATGGTTCGAGATACGTACATTTCACTGGAACAAAAGCTGAACAGACCGCCCCGATCTGATGAGATTGCAGCAGTGCTCAAAATACACCCTGCGGAGTGGGATAAATTGTTGTCAGAAATTAGTTTTAGCACATTCCTTTCGCTGGAAGAGTACAATCAAAAATCTGAAGACAATTCGAGAGAGGAGAGAAATCAGCAAATTAAGGATCCAAAGGTTAATGACCCGTTAAGCTTTTTGGAAACACAGGAAGAAAAAACTTTCCTGGCTAATGCCATTGCAGAATTACCAAAACGGGAAAGATTGGTAATAACACTGTATTATTACGAAGATTTAATGCTGAAGGAAATTAGTCAATTGATAGGTATTTCAGAATCAAGGGTGTCCCAACTTCACCATCGGGCGTTATTTTTACTTCGGGCAAGAATGAGCAGGGTTTCAGTAAATGCCTAGCTCGTATTATGCAGGTGAATATATGTCGGATAATATCGAACGTATTCATGAAGAGCCCCTTTTTAGATGCTCGTCTATTAAAAAGACTGACGACGACAGGAAGTCAGGTGGAACTTTTAACTTTGATAAGCGGAAGAAAAAGGACGGCAAGAAAGTGAACAAGGTTTGCAAGAAACCAATTTCAGATACCGGGCAGAAAGCAGTCGATGACATACGAGAAATCGAGCATAAAGAGTCAGATGAGACACGCACTGAAGAAAATCGGTGTGGAAAAATAATTGACATAGAGGCATAGACAAGAATGAGTGGAACAGTGGAATATATACCGGTAACATTGAATGCAATTCGGGTTGACACGATCGTGGGATGCGACCTTTATTTACAAAACCACATAAATAACGAGGTTAGTTACGTATTATATTGTAGTGGAACGAATGTCGTTAAATCAGACAAAATCGAAGATTTGCAAAGACATAGTGTAAAGACGCTATTTATACGAAAAGAAGATAAAAAGATATATTTAAAATATGTTGAATCGAGTCTAAAGCACATTATTAACGATGGTAGGGTGGATGTTAAAGAAAAGGCGTATATAGTTTACGATGTAGCTAAAAACATTATGGAAGATGTTTTTGAAGATCCGCGTTCCGGTGAACAGGTGGAACGATCGAAGAGTTGGGTATCAAATACCATCGACTTTATTATCCGGAGTAAAGGCTCTTTTTCGGGTATGATGAGTATGATTTCCTATGATTACTATACATATACACACTCAGTAAATGTGTCTGTATTGGGACTGTTATTTGCGAAATACTTGGGTCTTGATGGCGGTGAGATGCAGGTATTTGGAACCGGGTTGTTGCTGCACGATGTGGGGAAAACACAGATTGACCCAGCGATAATTAATAAAAAGGAAAGACTGAACGATGAAGAGTTTGCAAGGATTAAAATGCATGTGGACTTAGGCGCAGATATTCTAAAACAAACAGGTGGTGTCGATAGCACAAGTTTCTTTCCCATCATGCAGCATCATGAAAAGTATAACGGGAAAGGCTATCCAAATGGGTTAAAGGGCGATGCGATCCACAAATACGGTAGGATTGCAGGTATTATAGATGTGTATGATGCCCTGACAACACAAAGGTCTTATTCCGATGCGAGAAAGCCATTTGCGGCATTGAAGATTATGAATGAAGAAATGAAAGAGAGCTTTGATGAGAAATATTTCAAGGATTTCATCCTGTTTCTTGGCTCAGGTGGTGAAAGGCAGTATCAGAAAAGTAAGAAGAAATTTCCTATGTCTGTATAGGAAATATTTACACACTGGTAAGCAGCTGTTTAATTATTAGCCACATCAATCCCGCTATGGTTGCGGTTTTGTAAGATATAAAACATTTAGGTATCAGTAGTTAATATTATATTTATCAGGAAGTTGTTTGTGAAATAATTTGGCATTTGTATTGCTAATTAAAAAACAAGATACAAGATTTTAATAATTTTCGTGTTCGCTATTAATTCCAGAGGGCAATTGCTATGACAACAAATCTGTTGACTCAAACGGTTAGAGAAGACCTGAAAATAGTTCAGGATACGCTAAGCGATATCAGATGCCTTGCTAAATTACATTATTTATTACATCATCCGCGTTCTACTGATAAATTGATGGATGAGTCTTACGACAGCCTGAAAGAACTTAATCTCAAGGAAATCGGATATGCCTTAACTTCGGTGCTTGATCTGCAAAGGATATTTCCTCTGGTCAACAATATTACTGTCAGCGGAACGGGCAGTTTGTCCGGAATTATTGTGTTAGTCAATGGAGACGAAGTCCAGTTAAAGGCCGCAAAAGGTCTGCCCAGCCACGTAGCGAATGATTCAATATTTAAGGTGGGAGACGGAGCCATCGGGTGGGTTGTGAAATGTGGGAAGTCGCTGGTTATTGATGATATTGAAAAAGATTTGCGTTTTAATAAGCAACAATTTCAGTGGTATCTTGGGAAAACAGTACTCTGTGTTCCCATAAGGGCAAGAGGCAGGGTTGTTGGTGTAATAAGCGTAAATAGTAAAAAGTCAGGAGATAGTTATACTGATAATGACGTACGATTCCTGGAAACAATTGCAGCATACGTAGCTATCGCTATCAGGAATACAGATTTGTATGAGAGATTGAAAAATCCTAACAAACTAGACCACTTTACCTCTACGTATTATGATAAAAATCATAAATATCTTCCTGTTACGTTGAGAAGTATAAAAACAGGCGCCTTCGCGGGATGTGATCTGTATTTACAAACCGTAGTGAATGATGAAAATAAATATTTATTGTATTGCAAGGGTAATAACCTGTTTGACGATGAACGGAAAGAATCCTTTGTAAAGAAAAATATCAATAAGATTTACGTTGCAAAGAACGGCAATGCGCAATACTTGCGATACATGGAAACAAATCTTGAGCAGGTTGTTCACGATGAAATGGCTACGTTGCATGAGAGAGTTCATATTGTCTATGAAGTTGCAACAAACATGATTACAGATGCTTTGAAAGACTCAAGCGTTGGTATCACCGTTGAAAGGGCAAGGGATTGGACTACGGTTGCGCTTGATTTTATGTTGAAAGATAAAGAAGTTTATTCGCATCTGATGGAAATGTTGACATACGATAAGAATGTTATGAGACATTCGGTAAATACAGCCATATTAGGGTTACTATTTGGATATTATCTTGAGATGCCTGTTAATGATCTTTTGACCTTAGGCACCGGGTTGCTTTTGCACGATATTGGTAAAGCGAAGATAGACCATTCTATGATAAAAAAGGATATGGAAGAGTTGACAAAGGAAGAAAGAGAACAGATGAGAAAACACACCGATTTGGGTTTTATTCTTCTGTCAAACAGTGGCAATCTATCCAGGGAAGCTTGCCTCATTGCAAAACAACATCACGAACGATATAACGGGAAGGGATACCCGGATAGTCTGAAGGGTGAAGAAATCCATTATTATAGCCGTATAACCCGTATTTTGGACGAATTTGAAATACGGATGTCTAAGAATACTGCAAACGATTCTAACGCCGCTTTTAACGTTTTACAGAATATGGTAAAGGGAATGGATGGGAACTTTGATAAAGGGATATTAAAAAAGTTTATTGATTTTTTACAGGTTAGTACCGGTGAAGAATCAGATGAAGCCCAACATAAAGTTGTTGAACTAGTAGAGTAGAATCCAAAGAATAACAGCGGGCGCCTGGTTATTCCTGAGATTCTTCCCAAAAATGTAATTGTATTATATTGTAAACTTTAACAAGGAGGTTTAATATGGGTGCGAGAATCAATACCAATATTGGCGCTTTAAACGCGCTAAAGTCATTGAACGATGTTGGTAACCGGTTATCAGTGGCTCAATTAAGGCTGGCTACAGGCAAAAGAATTAATAATGCATCTGATGATGCCGCAGGTTACTCCATTGCCAAAAAGTTTAATGCCCGTGCAGAAGGCCTTGGCCAGGCATTAAACAACATCGGCTCTGCTAAGAATCTTATCGCAGTTGCGGAAGGACACCTGGGTAACATCGTTGACATCCTGACTCAGATGAAAACAAGGACCACCCAGGCAGCCGATGACTCACTGGGCACGGCTGAGCGTACCGCCATCAAGGGAGAACTGGTCAAATTAACCAATCAGATTGACCTCGAGGTTAATCAGGCAAGGTGGAACGACAAAACAATATTCAGCGGCGCTGCTACAGTTGGAGCATCAAGCGCAAGCGGACTGTTCAGGTTCCAGATCGGCGCAGGGTCAAGTACCACAAATGATATAATGAAGTTTGATTTACTTGCAAAGGCCAACGTCAGTTTTGATTCGGCTGCAACAACCAAAGGGTTTTCTTCTTCTGGATTGTACGTCTCGGTTAGTACAGGAGCGCTTGCTGGTTCATTAGTGGGTTCGGCAGCGTCTGCTCAAATATTAATGGGCAGGATAGATACCGCCATAGCCGATGTGTCTGAGGCATTGAGCTACATTGGGTCAGTAGTGAACAGGTTGACGTATCAGGAGACAAGCTTGACTATATCCAAGACGAATACCGAGGCAGCGAGGAGTCGTATCGAGGATGCCGACATGGCGTTTGAGCAGTTGGAGGCGACTAAGCTGCAGATATTACAGCAGACCGCCAGTGCGATGCTTGCCCAAGCAAATACAGGACCACAGGCAATACTGAGCCTATTCAAATAAATAGTTGAATTGTATAGGAAATTTCATTTTATTTAAGATGACCGTTTTGCGTTAGTAAAACGGTCATCTTTTTATGGTTTCCTTGAAGTAATTAGGAGATGAAGCCATACGATAAACATATGGTACGTATTTCTGCCTGTCTCATTGTTAAAAACGAATCACTCCTTCTCTCTCGTTGTCTTGAGAGCCTCCGTTCTTTTGTAGACGAGATAATCGTTGTTGATACAGGCTCCACCGATGACACAATAGAAATAGCGCATAGCCATGGCGCACAGGTGAAATATTTTACGTGGATAGATGACTTTTCTGCCGCTCGTAATGAGTCATTACGCCATGCCAGTGGCGACTGGATTCTTTATATTGATGCAGATGAAGTTATTGATAGTGTAAACGCCGGTAAAATTCGCCAGGTAATTACACAAAAGGATATCATGGGCGCCACTGTGCGCCAGTGTATTCCTCAACAAGCTGAGAATATCGTTACCGCTTTTTACATTGAGTACTGCCGTCTTTTTCGACATCATCCCGCTATTCGATTCGAAGGGGCAATTCATGAACAGATTCTTCCATCAATAGAACGTATTGGAGGAAAGGTATTACGCACGGACATTGTGATTCATCATTGGGCGTATGCAGCTACTGAAGAGAAAAAGCGTCATCGGGCAGAACGAAACCTTCGTTACCTGCTAGCCGAGGTAAAACGGATGCCAGACGATCCATTTGTGCATTTCAATCTTGGGATGACTTACCGGGAACTTGGACAACAAGATATGGCAATTCGCTCCTTTCATCGTGCATTAGACAAAGACGACGGCCATATCAAGCGTGAACTCATAGGTCAGATACACTTAAATCTGGCCAAACTATACCTGGAATTGGGCAATAGTGCAAAAACAGCGTACCATGCTCATCAAATCTCAACTTTTGAACCTGACAATCCCTTGTCTTATTATATATTGGCAACACTGGCGGTAACTAACAATAAATTTAATACAGCAATCAAGTATCTAGAGAGTGCAATACAAATTACCAAAGGCAAAGAAGAATTATCTCCAAACGCAGATTTGAATATGTCCAGGATTTATTTAGAACTAGGCTGTTGTCGTAGCGCAGCAGGTGATTATCAGGGTGCAGAAGCGGAGTTTATTCGTTCTATAGAGTGTAATGCCTCGGTTGCGTTACCCCATTTGCTATTGGGGAATTGTCGTTTTATGCGTGGTGACTTGGCCGGGGCCAGGGATATGTATGAGCGTACCCTTGTCCTGGATCCATCGAGGGAAGACGCGCAGCGTGGTCTTGCCTTGTGTTGCGGGCGTGAATAATTGAATTGTATGGGATTTCATTTTATTATGCGGATCAGGAGATAGTGGATATAAAAATCCCCCTTCCTCCCTCTTTATCCCCCTCCGGATGGGGACAGGGGGAGGAAGGGGGTTGTAAACTTGTCCTCATGAAAATGGGGAATAACACCGGGAAAAACACAACCCCCTGATTCCCCCTTTTCTAATGGGGATTAACTCGAAAGAGGTGTGGATGCATGGCTATTGAAGAATCTTTACAACGGGGTATTGGTCTAGCAGGACAGGGAAAGTTGGATCAGGCGCTTAGTATATTTGAGGATATTCTCAAAGATTGTCCTGATGAGCCCCGTGTCCTCTTCAATGCTGCGGTGATTAATAACCGGTTAGGGTATAGAGATCGTGCACTAGGTTTGTTACAACGTAGTATAGATGCTGATTCCTCTTTTGCCAATCCTTACTATTATCTTGGTCAGTTGTATTTGCAAAATGGATGTTACCAGGAAGCTTATGATGCATTTCGTAATACAATTGCTCGTGATATTGAATTTGCTTCGGCTTATGAGGGAGCAAGGTCGGCAGCATCGGCTATAGGTCTATCTGTAATTGCTGACGAGCCAGACGTTATTTTTTATACCGGCGGTTATCCGTTTCATGGCGGGACGATGGAAAAAAAAGGGCTTGGAGGCAGCGAAAGCGCCCTTATTTACATTGCCCGTGCCCTGGCTTCAAAGGGGATCAAGGTGCGCGTTTTTTGCAACTGCGAAAGGCCAGGCACTTATGATGGTGTGCGTTACGACGATCTGGTGGATTTTCACATTTACCGGAATCTGTATAAATTGCCGGTGCTCATTTCCTCCCGCTCACTACGGCCTTTTAAGGTTGATTTACAGGCACAGTTACGTATCCTTTGGATACATGATGATATTAATGTTCCATTTTTAGAAGGGGAACGTCCGTCTCGTTTGCCCATTGATCGTATTTACGCCATTAGTTATTGGCAGAGAGACGTGTGGTCGCGCCATTTTAGTATTCCCGCAGAACGTTTCTTCCTGACACGAAATGGTGTAGATTTGAAGTTGTTCAGACCCGCTGAAAAGAGGAATCGTAATCGTTTAATTTATGCCAGCCGTCCTGATCGCGGATTGAATATTTTGCTGAAATTATTCCCATGCATTCGCCAAGAAGTCCCAGACGCTGAGCTGCACGTTTATACCTATCAATTACCTGATGATAATCTTGAAGACCCTATCTGGCAACAGGTGCGTCAGCCCGGGGTGTTTGTACGGATGGGCTTACCCAAAGCAGCACTGGCAGAGGAAATGGCTACTGCCCGCCTGATGGTGTATCCAAGTACCTGGAGAGAGACATCGTGTATTGCCGCAATTGAAGCTCAGGCTGCAGGAACACCAGTAGTTGCCAGCACACTGGCGGCATTGCCGGAGACGGTGGCAGATGGTGTCAGTGGACGACTTATTCCGGGAGATCCCAATACTGACGAGTTTGGCAGACAGTTCGTTGAGGCAGTCGTTGATTTAATGAATAATGACGAAGCGTGGCAGAGCCTCAGTCATGGCGCCCGTAGTCGGGTTGAGTTGCTTTACGATTGGGATATCCTTGCAAAAGAGTGGATTACCGAAATACAAAGGTTGGTAGATACAAAAAATGCAAT
>JACRII010000019.1 GCA_016235875.1 Planctomycetota bacterium | reverse complement strand
TGAGGCTTATACAACGATTATTTTTGACCTTCTACATATTTCTTAATTGCCAGTTGTGCGATGGCAAACTCCTCGATCTTTCTTACCCTTTGTAACACATGATGCCAGTCCTCTTCAGTACCACAAGGGCCTTCTTCCTTGATCTTCTTCGTCAGTTTTTTTAAATCCATTTCTAACAAGTCGAGCCTATTTTTGAGGTCTTTCATGGGTTTCTCCGTTAGTATAAATGTTTAATTTACCGCAAAGACGCAAAGAGCGCAAAGCTTTAAATCAGTTGTAAGTTGACAGTTAAAAGTTCAACTTAAATCTTACAACTCACGCTTTCAACTTTCTTTGCGTCCTCTGCGCCTTTGCGGTGAACTGTATTTTACGGGATTTTTTTTATGGGTTTATCTTGCTCATGATAAAGGGTAAATTCATCCTTTGCCTTATCTGTCCAGCCCTTTGCCGTATAAGCAATACCGAGCTTCTGGTGTATTTCCTTATCTTTGGGTTTGTAGGCCAGGGCCTTTTTGAACTGGCCGATTGCATCATCAATCATCCCATTCGAAAAATAAGAAAATCCAAGATTGAAGTGAATGTAAGCCTTCTGTTTCGTCTTGTTTTCATGGATGAGTTCCAAAGATTTTTGGTATTTCGGAATGGCCTCATTATGCAGCCCCTTGCATCGATAGGCATAGCCAAGGTTATAGTGTGCCTCCGCAGAATCGGGGTTCTGGGTAATAGCCGTTTGAAAGGCACAGATGGCCTCGTCCATCATACCCATATCACGATATAACAAACCTTGATAATAGTAAAGATCAGGATAGTTTTTGTCTGTTTCCAATATTTTATTATAGGCAGTGAGCGCCTCTGAACAATTGCCTTGATTTCCGCAAACAAGGGCAAATTGGAACAAGTCATCATTGCTCATAGATCTTAGTTTGTCCTGTAACTGTTGAACATCGGGTTTCTGCGAAGCCTGGAGGTCGCCTGGACTTTCGTCCCCGATACCCTGGGATTTATAAACGATTCCAGCCTTAGGGTATGAGGTATCATCCTTGCTACAACCCAGCATAGAAGCAACAAGGGGAAAGCCAAGAAGAATTACAACATAACTTTTCATAGTAAAAAACCTTTCTAAAAGGACAAAATATGCTCAAGTGCTGTCTTATCAGGTTAAAAGAATTACACAAATTTTGCAAGAAAAATAAGAAGTTGTTGTTTTTAAAGAGGCGAGGAAATATGGTATAATTTTGGCATGATTAGTGATACCGTAAAGATATCATTGCTCCTTGCGGCTGGGGGGGGCGGCGGCCAACTTGCTTAATCTTGGAGCGGATAAGTTCCCATTATTAAGCGAATTTTGGAACATTTATTTAAGAAGCGTGATTGTATGCTTTTTGTTCAACCAACCAAATGCCCCCACCACGATGAAATTGCGTTTTTCAGGCACGAATATTTCGGAAATAACGTTGTGCACGTCTTCTAATTTAATATCGTGAATCTTCTGTGCCTGTTTCTCCGGGGTGTCGGGTGTTTTTGGGGTGATTAAAAGCTCCTCGATACCAAACCAGTTGGCCATGGCGAGCGGGCTGTCCATGACGAGCTGCATCTGGCTGAATACCCGTTCTTCTGTCCTGCTGAGTTCCTGTTCGGTTATCCCTTCGCGGGAAAGTTTGTGTACCTCATCTATGACTGCCTGAGCGGTCCTTTCGAAATTTTCTTTTTTTGTCGAGGTGTAAATATCGAGAGATCCCACGTCTGAAAACATGGTGGGATAGCAGGCAATTTCATAAACCAGTCCCAGTTTTTCACGGACGTTTAGCGACAGCCTGGAACTGATTCCGCCTCCCAGAACGTCTGCAAGCAGGAGCATAATAATGACGTTTTTATGTCTGTACGGGTACGCCTTGTGGCAGAGCTTGAAACTGGTGGTTTGAGACGGAGATTTTTTAAATAAATATCTCGGTTCTGTTTGTGTCGTTTTCAGCAATGGCTTTTGGGCAGAAAAGTTTCCCTGTAAATTCCCGAATAGTTCTTTTATGTGGCGAGAGACCGGCTCTTTCTCGAAATTTCCACTGATGCAGAGGACGATATTTTCCGGGACAAAGAATTGTTTGTAGTGCGTGTTAAGATCTTCCTCAGTTACGGCTGCGATGGTTTTTTCGTCTCCAAATAAGGGCGCTTCGGTTGAACCGTCTTTCCACATCAGGGAAAAAGACATGTCGTCAATACCTACGTAATCCCCTTTGACGTCCACAAATTGTTTCATTTCTTCTTGGATGATGCGTCTTTCAACCTCGATGTCGTCCGGTTTAAAATTCCCCCCAAGAATGATGTCGCCCAGGATTTCTAAGCCTTTTTCGATATGTTTGTTGTGTACCTGGATTACAACGGCTGAATGTTCTGGCGAGGTGTAGGCGTCGCTGTCGCCGCCGATATTGTCTATAGCCTGGAGTAATTCGAAGGAATTTTTGAATCGCTTCGTTCCGCGGAAGAGCATGTGTTCAAGGAAGTGTGAAATGCCAAGCTTCTTTTCGTCTTCATACCGTGAACCCAGGCCGATATACGCTGCCATTACCACGGAATGGATATGGGGCATTTCTATATAAATTACGCGTAATCCATTGGGTAATACTTCTTTTTTATAAGTGTACATTATGAGTATATTAAATCCTAGCCTGCGTTAGCTATATATTGAGTATTCTTACCTTTCTTCCCTCAATCTTTAACCTCCCCGCAGCAAAGAGGCGTATTGCCTCCGGATATGCCTCGCATTCCTCCTGAAATACCCGTGCAGCAAGGGAGTGGGGGGTGTCGTCTTCGAGGACGGGAACAGCCCTTTGGATGATAATGGGTCCATTATCATATATATTATCAGCAAAATGCACCGTGCATCCTGAGACCTTTGCGCCATAGTTGATGACGGCTTCATGCACCTTATTGCCGTAATAATTGCGACCGCAAAAGGCGGGAATGAGACCGGGATGGATATTCATGATCATTCCTTTATATTTATCAGGTATTTTATAAAAGTGAACGAACCCTGCAAGGGTAATCAGATCAATCGGGTATTTATCCAGTTCCGTTGTAATGGCCTGGCTGAAGGCGTCAACATTTTTGTAATTTATATATGGAACAACCGCTGCGGGAATATTGTGTTTTCTTGCCCGTTCCAGTCCTGTGACATTGGGTTTGCTGCTTATGACTACCTGAATAGTGGCGGGTAATTTCCCTGTTTCTATCTGATCTATAAGATTTTGAAGGGTATTGCCGCCGCCGGAAATTAACACCCCTAAATTAATTTTTTTTATCATAGAAGCGTATGAAAAATATTGACAAAAAAAATATGGTTTGTTATTATATTTGTCTTTATAGTTCCTGAAAATTTTAAATACACTATTAACATATAAAATTCAACTTTACATGTCAAAGATAATTACAGAAAAGTCGAAAAAGGCGTTTGCTGAGGCGCAGAATTTTATACCCGGCGGAGTTAATAGCCCTGTCAGGGCATTTGGCGCGGTAGGAGGTACTCCAATCTTTATAAAGTCAGGGTCGGGGTGTTATCTTACCGACATTGACGGTAATAAATATGTGGATTATATAGGTTCGTGGGGGCCGCTTATCCTGGGACATGCGGATCCCAGGGTTGTAAAAAGGATTAATGAGGCAGTTGCCAACGGGACGAGTTACGGCGCGCCAACAGGATTAGAGGTGAAACTGGCACAGCTTATCAAAGAGGCGATGCCTTCAATCGAGAAGATAAGGATGGTAAATTCCGGGACAGAAGCCACGATGAGCGCCATTCGTGTGGCAAGGGGATTTACCAATCGGGATGCGGTAATTAAATTTGAGGGCTGTTACCACGGACATGTGGACAGTTTGCTTGTTCAAGCAGGTTCCGGCGCAACGACGTTAGGAACACCCAACAGCCCCGGTATTCCCCAGGATTTCGTTAAGCATACAATATCTCTCCCGTATAACGATATAGACGCCGTTAATGAGGTTTGTTCGAGGAGGGGGAAAGATATTGCCTGTATTATCGTTGAGGCAGTTGCCGGCAATATGGGTGTTGTACCTCCCAAAAAGAATTATTTAGAGGGATTGAGAGAGATAACAAAAAAGCATGGCATTGTGTTGATATTTGATGAGGTAATGACGGGTTTTAGGGTTGCGCACGGTGGTGTGCAGTCGCTTTACAATATCAAACCCGATTTAACCACGTTAGGAAAGATTATTGGAGGCGGTCTTCCGGTTGGCGCGTACGGTGGAAAGAAAGAGATCATGGATAGTATATCCCCAGTCGGACCTGTGTATCAAGCCGGTACGCTTTCGGGAAATCCTGTGGCGATGACTGCGGGTATAGCCACATTGGAAATATTAAGAGATAATAATGTTTATAAAGTTCTGGAAGAAAAATCGAAAAGGTTGGCTGCAGGCATGGAAAAAGCGTGCAAGGACGCCAAAGTTCCCGCCTACCATACCCGTATAGGGTCAATGTTGTGTACGTTTTTTGTCGATCAACCGGTTACAGATTACGCCACTGCCAAGAAGTGTGATACTAAGCGGTATGCAAAGTTCTTTCATGGTATGCTGGAAAGAGGGTTTTATTTTGCTCCGTCCCAGTTTGAGGCAGTTTTTGTATCTACGGTTCATGGTGAAATGGAGATTAACTCGACCATCGATGCCTTTAAAGATGTAATAAAAGATTTTTGAAAGATAACTATGGCAATTAAAAATGTAAGTGATGATATAAAGAGTGTGTTGGAACGGATCGGTAGCATGTGCTTTAAGGCAGAATCGATTTTGAACCTTTGTATGGATGGGTTTATGAAGCACAAGGTTGATTTGATCGACGAAGCAAGGAAGGTGAGCCCGGCTATTCGTACTGAAGGAAATGAACTGAGGACGTTGCTCAGTAAAAAGGCTACAGAGCCGGACGCTAACAAGGAGTTGATAAAATCCCTGATGTCAATCGTAAGCAGTATTGAAATGGCGGTTACCGGTTTAGATTCCACCCTTCAGCATGTAAGAGCCAAAATTAGTGAAGGGGTACTATTCAGCGATAAAGCGGTGGGTGAGATTCGTCATCTCTTCAAAGAAACGCTTGATATATTAAAAACAGCCGGTGATACGTTGGTAACCAAGAACGAAGTGCTCATGAAGTATGTTGTTGATAAGTATAAAAATCTCGATGAAATCGTCGAGGGCTATGCAGAAGGGCATGAAGAGCGATTAATCAAAGGTCTGTGTCAGCCGCAGGCCTCTCCAGTGTATTTAAATATTATGGATTCTATAATGACGGTAGTCTGGCATGTAAAACAAGCTTTAGTGAAGCTTTTTGAATCGGAGTGATGTTTTTGATTCTTATCTGATATCTATTCTATTTTGTATTACACATTTCAAAAAAGAAATAATACAGTTGAGTGGTATGTGTAAGAAATATTGTTATTATAATTCATAAATGTACTACAATGGTGAAAATAAACAACTAAAGTAGTATTTGTTTTTGCGTAAGTTGTTTTTATTACACGGAATGGGAGTTGCT
>JACRII010000157.1 GCA_016235875.1 Planctomycetota bacterium | reverse complement strand
TTACTAATTTCTTCCCCGACCATCTTGCTTGAGATAGTCAAAATAAGTTTTACGATCTCAAGTTCACTCTCTTGCCATATTTTTTCCCGCTTATCTATTAGCTGATTAACCGCATTCTGAAATAAGGCCGTTAACGATGCACATTCACTTTTTGTTTTTTCCATTTCCAGTTTGAAGTCCTGTTCAGCGTCCAGCCTGCCCTTTTTGTATGCTTCATCCTTCGCTATTTCAAGGACACCCAATCTCTCTTCTTCGTCATTTTTTTCTTTTGCTTCCCATTCGGTGGTCACACCCGGATGAAGAGACTTACTTTGATATCTTAACGATTGTAATACATAAATGCCTTTTACATCTGGTGACGCATACACTTTCTTGTTTTTCATACAAATTTTTCGACGCTCCCTTTTGCACCCTTCTTTTTCACAACAGACTCCCCTTTTGCTTCAAGTCGTTTTATAGCTTCAACAATCTGTTGCTGTGCTGCTTCCACCTCGGATAAAAGCCTTGGACCTAACAACTCCTGCTCTTCCCGGACAGCATCACCTACACGCTTCGACATATTACTAAAGAACTTCTTCGCACTTTCTTCATTTGCAGTTTTTAGCGCCAAAGCAATTACACCGTTATCAACCTCTGTAAGAACCTTTCTAAAAGCATCGTCCTGCACATAAATAACATCTTCAAATGTAAACAATAGTTTTTTAATCTCGTCTGCCAATTCTGGATTCTTATGGCTTATCAGATCAACCACATTCTTATCAGCCGGTCCTTCCATACCACCAATAATTTCTGAAGCGAGTTTAAACTTTTTCCTTGCCGGTGTTTTCTGACGTCGGTCATCACTTTTTACCTTTGATGCAACAACTTCGTTTACCTGATATAATAATTTCACCGGCGGAGGTTCCATCGTAGCTATTCTCATAATGATATCCGCCTGTAATTCCGCTGGAAATTGAACCAACACCTTTGCCGCACGCTGCGAATCAACATAAGACAGGACAAGTGCTATTGTTTGGGGATGTTCACCCACAAGTATGCGCAGCAATTCTTCCTCACTTGCCCCCTTGAGTGGGTAAAAAGGCACTGGGAATAAAGTCCCTTCTTCAACACTCGTCAGAATTTCTTCACTTTTTTGCGAACCAACAGCCTTCACAAGAAGTTTTTTGAACGAATTGTTATCGTATTTTACGGCTTTTTTATTTAATTTTAATTCTTTAGATAAGTCATTGAGTACCGTCTCTACGAGTTCCTTATCAATACGATCAAAATTCGTCATCTCGCCAGATATCGCTGCAATTTGCTCATCATCAAATTCCTTGATCACATTTGCAGCAGTATCGGCATCAAGGGTTGACAGGATGATAGCTACTTTTTGTATTCCTGATAAATTTTTTACTATGCTCATTTACTTATACCCTTCAGATCGGCAGTAATCCATTTCTTTAATGAATTTGCGGTTACACTTGGGTCTTTTCTAATATTTCTAACAACTTGCTCGCGCAGTCTTACCTGTTTTGCGTCATCAGCTCTTTCCTCTTCTTCCTCATCTACCTCTTCTGTCGTCACATTCATATTCGATGTATGGTGTTGTGTAAAGCCATGCTGTTCATTTGTCGTCCTGGCCTTTTTCAGTTTTTTCATACTCCTCATCACAAACAGGAGAAAAACCAATACCGTAATCGCAAGAGATCCGTTTTTTGCCATTTTTAACATGAATTCTTTTTGCTGCTCCTTTTTCAAGGATGCGTCTTCTTGTTCAAAAGACGGTTCGTAAAATTGCACGTTTTGTATTTCAAAAGTATCATTACGATTGCTCGATTCATCGATTCCGATCGCCTGCTTCACAAGCGCCGCAATTCGTACCATATCATCTTTATTCCTTGGACTGTAAACTTTTTGAATCTTCCCATCCTCAGCTTTCTGGTCTTCATACATCCCGTCAACAAGCACCGCCACGGACAGTCTCTTTAAGGATGCCCCATGGTCTGCAATAATCCTTTCTGTCTTGCTCAGCTCATATTGCGTTTGAGCCGTCTCTTCATTCTCTGAAGATCCAACAGACTGGATAATTCCCGATTGTGACATAAGATTGGCCTGCATTCCAGGCACACCGCCTCCAGAAAATGGCGCACCTCCAGACACTCTTGTCGTCACCGTTTGAACTTTAGGAACCCTACGTTCCGGATCGAATTCAACGAGTTTCTCATCCACATGTTTAAAATCCAAATCGGCGCTTACACGCACAACCGATTTACCACCGCCAACGATTTTTTCCAGCAGGTCCTGGGCCTTCGCTACAAAATAGTCTTCGATCTTTTTCTTCATCTCTAACTGATCGTTACTCGCACCTATCATCGATGAGGGTAGTTCCTTCTTGGAAAGCAGGTTTCCACGGGTGTCGGCGATGGTAACATTCTCCGGTTTAAGTCCTTCAACACTCGCGCTTACCAGATGAACAATGCTGGCAACCTGCTCAGGCCTTAATACACCGGCGCTCCTGCTTTTCAGTTTTAAAATGACGGAAGCCGTCGCTGATTTTTCATCCTCTACAAACAGAGAGCCCTCAGGCAATGCAAGATGCACCTGCGCCCATTCTACATAGTCTAAATGTCTGATTGTTTTTGCAAGTTCCCCCTGAATCGCTCTGCGATAATTTACTCGTTGTACAAAATCCGATGTACCGAAGCCAACCTTGTCTAGTAACTCATACCCTGATTCCTCTCGTGGCAATCCTTTACCTGCAAGTTTGAGCCTCATTTCATGTACTTTTTCACTGGGGACTGCTATCGCAGACCCATTCCCCCGGATTTGGAAAGGAACATTTTCTTCTTTAAGCAAATCGACAATTTCACCGCTTTCTTTCGGCCCCAACTCTCCATACAGAAGTGCAAAATCAGGCTTCCTAGCCCACTGCGTCACTCCAATGATTCCGCCTATGAACCCCAATGTCATCATGATCATAATAAATTTGTGCGATAAGCTGATTCCATTCCAGATATTGCCGATCTGCCCCATCACGTTCTTCAAATCGAGGTTCATTCTTTTTTATCTCCATTTTTAATTGTTTAACAATATTTAGCTTTGTTATAAATAAAGA
>JACRII010000156.1 GCA_016235875.1 Planctomycetota bacterium | reverse complement strand
TTAGAAATTAAGCTTGTCAATATCCCTCTGAGTTTTTTCTTCCGCGCAAAGGTGGCCGTATAGTTCTGTTATATGCGTTGTGCTGTGACCGGCCCATTTCGCCACTTTAAAAATGCTTATCCCTTCAATTAGACACCAGCTTATAAAAGTGTGTCTGAGTGTATGCAAACTGATTTCTTTAAAATCCAGATCGTTACAAAGTTTAATAAATTTTAAAGTGAGTGTTTTTGGGTTTAGTGGATCCCCGTTTTTAGTAAAACAGTATCCCTTTTTGTGTTTGTTATGATTAAAGAATTGATGTAAATTTTGGTGTAGTGGTAGTACCCTTTCTTTCCGGGACTTTGTTGTAAAGTTCTCTTTATTCTTTACATAAATTAGTTTTTTCTTTGTGTCCACGTCTTCAAAGCATAAATTTATTAATTCTCCCCTTCTCATTCCTGTATAGATTCCGACTACGACTAAATCTTTAAAGTAATGCTCTTTGGAAGCCTTTAGGAGTGTTTCGATTTCCTCTTTTGTTAAATACCTTTGTTTGTTCTTTTGTATGCCCCTTATGATGTCTAATTGCGTTACGGGGTTTTCTTGAATGTATTTTAACTTTACTGCATGTTTAAACATGGTTTGTATTATTCCCAGGGTGTTTTGCGCTGTTTTTGGCTTGTTGTTTTTGAGTAGTTCCATTTTGTATTTTTCGAGGAATTCGACTGATACGTCTTGTATAAATTCGATACTTTGTTCCTGGGCAATTATTTTGAATTTATTAAGTATTTGCTTTTTTGTGTATAGCCACATTCTCGAAAGGTTATTTTCTTGTGTTTTAAGGTGTAATTGTATGAATTCGCTTAAGAGGATATTTGTATTTTTGATGTGGTGTTTGTTGAGGTAAATTTCGTTATAGATTTTCTGTGCGTATAATTTGGCTAATTCTTTTGTTTCTGTGTGTGTGGATTCTCTATATCTTTTACCGTTTAAGTTGAAATCGTAATGCCACTTTTTCTTTCGTTTGCGTAGTATTATATTCATGTTTTTTGTCACAAAATTGTCACAGACAACTTGGAAACCCGCTTAGAATTGGCTGGGGAACTAGGATTCGAACCTAGACGAAATGATCCAGAATCATTTGTGCTACCGTTACACTATTCCCCAGTAGCTGATAAGTCGTATCTGCAATGACACATAATTTTGCCTTATACGTCATTTATACGATGTTGATCACAGAGATATGAAAAGAGGAATTATTTTAAAACTATTCGGAACACAGATGGCACAGATTATCCGTGTCCAAAATCTATGGTGACATAATACAAAATCTTTTTCAGCTAGTCAAGCGTATAGATGTTTATTTGGTAACTAAATCTCCTTGGATTTTTTATCGCCGAAATATTTCATAATAAATGCGGGGGGAGAAATTGAGCAGGGGTGCAAGGGAAATCATATCACCTCTACTCCTCTGCACCGTCGTTATTCTCGCAATGTATCAAACTACGCTGGCTTTTTGCCAACATGAACTGTAACAATCCCCAATGTCCTTGTATAAATTTTCACATCCTCAAGCCCACATGATTCCATGCGTGTTTTCAATCCTAATCGATTGGGGAATTCTAACACTGAAGATGGGAGATAGGAATAAGCACTATACTTACTGCGCGAAATAAGCCTTCCAATGAGGGGTAGTATTTTTTTAAAATAAAAATAATAGATTGCCTTAAATAGTGGGTTCGTTGGTTGTGAAAATTCTAATATAACAACACGACCACCCGGAACAGTTATCCGTACCATTTCCGCAATACCCGCACTTAAATCAGATACATTCCTGATCCCGAATGCCACGGCAGAGACTTGAAAATAATTGTCCTGAAAAGGCAGATGCAAAGTATCTGCCCCAAGAACTTCTATTTTACCAGAAAGGTTCTTTTTCCTGAGTTTTTGATCTGCGAGTTTGATCATTTCAAGACAAAAATCGCTCCCAATAACCTTCCCACGTCCATTTAACATCTTGGAATACGCTATAGCCAGATCGCCAGTACCGGCGCAGACGTCCAGCACTTTTGCATCCGGAGTGACATTACTCACCTTCACGGCAAACTTACGCCAACTCTTGTCGAAGTTAAAACTTAAAAGGGTGTTTAAAAGGTCGTATACCTTGGCAATCGAGCCGAACATCTGCTGGATATGTACGCCTTTTTTGGTTAATAATTCGGTTTGCGTAATCATAAATTTAGATTCCGTATGTATTCCATTTCTTATTTACAAGATTTACAATTTCTGGCGACATCTTAATATCATCAGGCCACTCTCTTGTGAAACCCTCATCAGGCCACTTCTTGGTAGCATCAATCCCCATCTTGGAGCCAATCTTTGGCAAGTCTGAGGCATGTTCAAGTGCATCCATCGGGCCGTCCACAAAGGTAATGTCCCTGCGCGGGTCTACATTATTTCCTACCCGCCACATCACCTCATCCACATTTTGAACATTCACGTCTTTATCCACCACCACAATAATCTTCGTGAACATCATCTGTCCCATGCCCCAAATCCCATGCATGACCTTCTTCGCCTGGAATGGGTATCGTTTATCAATTGACAGAAATGCAAAGTTGTGAAATACCCCGAAGAGTGGCAGGTTCATGTCCACAATCTCCGGGATCATGAGTTTCAAAAGCGGAAGAAACAGCCGTTCCGTAGCCTTTCCCATATAGCAATCTTCCATCGGCGGCTTGCCGACAATAGTGGTGGGATAGATCGGTTCCCTGCGCTGCGTAATGCATGTGATATGGAACACGGGATAATAATCTGCCAGTGAATAATAGCCTGTGTGGTCGCCAAACGGTCCTTCCATACGGGTTTCCTTTGGATCGACGTAGCCTTCCAGCACGATCTCCGCATCCGCAGGCACCTCCATATCAATGGTCTTGCAGGCAACCATCTCCACATTCTTTTTCCTCAAGAAACCAGCAAAGACCATTTCATCTACTTCTGGTGGAACGGGCGCCGTAGCCGCATAGGTAATCGCCGGATCGCAGCCAAGCACCACCGCCACTGGCATGCGTTTGTTTTCGCGCTGATAATCCCGGTAGTGTCGGGCGCCATCATGGTGGATGTGCCAGTGCATACCTGTTGTCCTGTCATCATAGACATGTAACCGATACATACCGGCATTTCGATTTCCCGTCTTCAAATTTCTCGTAAAAACCAAAGGCAAAGTAATAAACTTTCCGCCATCGCCTGGCCAGCACTTTATAATGGGTATTTTGGAAAGGGATGGCTCTGTTTCAAAAACCACCTCCTGACACGGCGCATACTTAATGGTCTTTGGGGGAAATTTTGACATCGTCATCAACATGTGGGGAATGAATTTGATCTTGTCAATAAAGGTTGATGGCATTTCAGGCTTTACTAGTCTCTCAATCTCCTGAGCAATTTCATCCACATGCTTAACGTTGAGCGCAATGGCCATGCGTTCATAAGAGCCAAATGCGTTGATGAGTACCGGCATCGAATAGCCTTTTACGTTTTCAAAGAGGAGGGCAGGCCCGTATGCTTTGGAGACACGATCGGCAATCTCTGTTATCTCCAATTCTGCAGAAGCTTCGGTCTTTATACGCCTGAGTTGCCCTGATTCTTCCAGTCTTTTTATAAAATCCGACAGGTCTTGATATGCCATAGTACCTATAAGGTTAGATACGAGATGTTAGAAGTCAGAAATAAGAAATAAACACAATAACAGAATTCTTTCCTGCATTCTGTCATATGAACATATTACTAATTTTCATTGAAAAGTCTGGTATTAAAATACCGTATTATAACAAAAAAAACAAATGATATTTATTATCCCTATGTTATAATTATGCCTGTTAAATTCGAAGCACGAAATCCGAAACTCTAAACAAATTTAAAATATGAATCCTAGTTTTTTTATACAAAACATTCCTATATATGGAGATTTGATCCTGTCCCCGATGGCGGGATTCTCTGACATCCCGTTTCGGCTGATCTGTCGCGAATTCGGGATGTCAATGAGTTACACAGAGGTGGTTTCCATGGATGGAGTGCTGTGGAAAAATCCAAAAACCTTCAAAATACTTGATTTCAGACCGGTTGAACGTCCCGTTACGTTTCAGATTCTTGGAAATGACGAAGATAAAATTACCGAAGCCTGTCGTATAATAGAACCTTTAGGGCCTGATATTATAGATGTTAACATGGGTTGCTCTGTTTCTGACATTGCCGGCAAAGGCGCTGGCGCAGGGCTTCTCAAAGACACTTCAAAGATTGGCCGTATTTTTAGTAAACTTACTAAGGTTCTGCGCGTCCCCGTAACTGGCAAGATTCGACTGGGATGGGACAACAAGTCACGCAATTACCTGGAAGTAGCTCGAATCCTTGAGGACAATGGCGCTTCTCTCATTGCCGTACACGGAAGAACGAGATCACAGTTTTTTTTCGGCAAGGCTGATTGGGATGCAATTGCAGAAGTTAAACAAGCAGTAAAGATACCCGTTATTGGCAATGGTGACGTAAAATGCGTGGAAGACATTGAGCGAATCAAACGACACACAGGATGTGACGGGGTAATGATTGGCCGAGCCGCTATTGGCCATCCGTGGATTTTCCAATACAAGGACAGGAATCACGTCTCTTTTCACGAGAAGATAGAACTCATAAAACGACATTTATCGAATATGCTTGAATATTACGGGCAGGACGTTGGTGTTATCCTTTTTCGTAAACATGTAATTAAGTACATTATGGGTATGCATAATGCAACCGAACTGCGTCCTTACCTGGTAAAATGCACCAGTTCTGCGGAGATTCTTGATCTGATTGCATCTCATATTGATCGGATTCAAAAGCACGAGGCTGCGTAATTATAGTTGAGAAACGTTATATTACGTGCGTTTACAATCATATTACTGACATTTGATGCTGAAACAAGTTCAGCATGAGAATTTCGCTTTATCTGTCATTCCGAACTTGTTTCGGAATCTCTTGTAAAATCAAAATTCCTAAACGCGAAATTAGGCCTTTTGCAACTATTTCTATTTGCATGTAGGGGTAATTCATGAATTACCCCTCCCAGATTGAAATTTCTAAACATTGAGATATCCATGAAGATACTTATTATCGATGATAGTACTTTTGAGAGAAGGATTCTGAAATCTATCATTGAAAAGGATGGCCACGAGGTCATAGATGCTATAGATGGTCAGGATGGATTTGAGAAGGCAAAATTCTATATGCCCGATCTTGTCATCTCTGATATTCTGATGCCCAATGTCGACGGTTTTCAATTCCTGATAAATATGAAAAAGGACAAGAACCTCAAATCTATTCCTGTTGTAGTTTATTCCAGCGTTTATGAAGGCGATGAGGACAGGGAACTTGCATTGAAACTCGGCGCCGAATCCTATATTGCAAAACCCGAAATACCTGAAGAAATTTGGAAATCAGTTAAAACCTTAATTGATAAGATAGAGACAAAGAAGGAATTCGCCGAAAGTGGCTTAGTTGAAAATGATGAACGTTTCCTGAAGAGTTACAGCCAGATTGTGGCAACAAGGCTAGAAGAAAAAGTTAAAATACTTAACAAGGAAATTGCCACACACAAGCGGTTAAATGAGGAATTTTATCTGTTGCAATCAATAGCATTGGCAATTAGCGCAACCCAGAATTTACACGATGCACTAATCATCACATTAAAAAAGATATGTAACTTTACTGGCTGGGTTTATGGTGAGGCATGGATGCTGAATTCAGATGGCACACTCCTGGTACGCAATCACAGATTTTACTGCAACCGTGATAATTTTGAAATATTCACCGAGCAGAGCAGAAGGGTTACATTTCCTCCCGGCGTAGGACTTCCCGGTCGGACCTGGTCTACAAAACAGCCTGTGTGGGTACGGGATGTTACGGTCGATCCGAACTATCTACGTGCGCCTATTGCCAGAGAAGCTGGATTAAAGACAGGGATTGCCTTCCCCGTTATTGCCGGCAATGAAGTAGTCGCTGTTATCGTATTCTATCATGAAAAGGTGGAAGAAAAGAATGAACGACTCATTAAACTCATTTTTTCGGTGCTATCACAGATAGGTTCGTTCATCAAGCGTAAGCAGGCCGAAAGGGAGACGGAGAAACTAAGAAACCAGCTTTATCATGCACAGAAGTTGGCTTCAGTTGGTAAACTTGCGGGGGGTGTTGCCCATAACTTTAACAATCTTCTAATGGTAGTCATGGGATATGCGAGTTTATTACAGACGGAGCTAAAGGAGGATGATCCATTAAGAGAGTATGCGCAAAAAATCATAAGTTCATCACAAACAGCAACCAATTTAGCGCATGACCTCCTTACGTTCAGCAGAAAACAGCCCATCAATCCACAACCGGTAAATATGAATGGAATTATAAAAGATGCTGAATCCATTCTGTCAAAGCTTATTCGAGAAAACATTAAAATGAATACTATGCTTACCGATAAAGACTGTATCGTAATGGCTGATAGCGACCAGATGAAACGTATTCTGATGAACCTTACAACAAACGCAAGAGATGACATGCCTGAAGGAGGTTCTTTGACAATAAGCACAGATGTTATAGAAATAGACGACACATTTATAAAGGCACACGGTTACGGTGAGGTGGGGAAATATGTCCTTATATCTTTTTCAGATACTGGTATAGGTATGGACGAAGATACACGATTGAAGATATTCGACCCGTTCTTTAAGGAGATTGGGAGGGGTACGGGTCTTGGGCTTGCAATAGTGTATGGGCTGGTAAAACAGCACAACGGTTACATAGATGTTGATAGCACACCAGGCAAAGGCACTACATTCAAGATATATTTGCCACTCATTGAATCAGAAGCTGAGGACTGATATAATGTACAAACAATGTTGTCATTACGAGGGGTGGTTCTCCCGAAGCAATCTAAATTTAAAATACCCCTGTGTAAAATATCTACGTTTATCTGCGAAAATCTGTGTCCTGTGTAATGGGGTAAAGGGAATGAATGAAAATGAAGACTGGCATTATATTAATTTCACATGGCAGTAAATTAAACAGCGGCAACGACGGTTTATTTAAAGTAGCTGACATGCTGCGTGCAATGAACCGCTGGGATGTGGTAGAGGCCGCCTTTCTGCAATTGGCGGAACCGGGATTCCCTGAAGTTGTAAAACAGACTGTGGGAAG
>JACRII010000155.1 GCA_016235875.1 Planctomycetota bacterium | reverse complement strand
GAACATTTATATAGGTGAATTCCTTACCCACCCCTTTATCCCCTCCCAAGAGGGGACTTTTTGTTTCCCCGCTATAATCTCTGGGATTGCACTATTTTCATCTCTTATTGCGGAAGGAATTTTATTGCATAATCATTATCAACATCCACAAGGGCAAACTTCTGGCAACACAACGAACAACGTTCTTCATTTCCCACAGAAGGCATCTTCCCAAAATCTATCTCCCAGCCGCACATGAGGCAATAGAAACTTACATCGTGATTATCAGTTTCAATGTCCTTGATAATCCTTCCCAGCACATCCTTATGCCCCTTGGCAGCCCTTGCCAGATGTTGAAAAGTCCCCTTTACCTTCGCATCTTTTGAAACTGTGGCCAATTGGTTATACAAATGTTCCTGTTCTTCTTCAATTTCCAAATCAGCCTCTAAAAATTCTAATACCGACTTAAATCCCTCTCTCATACTTGTTTCTCCTTTGTTATGCGCTTAGTATCTTCCGACTCGTTCGGGTTAGGATAACCGGGCTAAATGGTCTTCTAATTCTGCCTTGTGGCGTATCTCATTATGTAAAATACCCTCAAGTAATGCGTTGGTTTGGGGGTCGCTTAATGCCTTAATCTGATCACTGTATCGTTCGATACCAAGCTCTTTCTTTTGTATTGCCAATTTTAGATTTTCAATATCTTTACTCATTGCCTAATTCTCCCTCTCTTAATTTCGAACCTAAATATTTACTTTTGTTTTCCCTGCGTTCTCCTTATTCCTATGTGATATTAAGTCAATTATCGTACCAAAAGAATACCCTCTAAAAACAATACACAAATATGTTCTAGTTACCTTCAAAGCCAATAGTTACAAAATATGAATAATCAGCGGTGATAAAACAGGCTGGCATCTTTATCAAGAATTTTAGACAAAAATCCACTTATTTAGATTTTCAATCCGTGGTTTTTAATGGAAGTGAATAATTTAGGAGTGATTAGCCGTCTGTCTTTTTTGAATAATTTTGGATATTTTCTGTAATAACTTTCCAATTGTTGTCAAATCGTATCGCCTTATCGTCAATATAGGCAATGCCAATAGGTTTGTCCGGCATCCAAATAGTATCATAGGGCAATTTGTGATATTTCATAAATCCTTCAATGAGCTTCGGCTGGTTTCCCGGAATTATGCCCTTCCAGTACGATCCCGTCCGGCAGGTGTGGATAATAATTCGGTATCCGGCCTTCTTTAATGTCTCCAGCGCCTCTTTTACACCAGGTGTTGGTTCACCTATATCCGGAAACTTATGTTCACAAATAGTGCCATCAAAATCAATAACGATGGGCGTTTTCTGTATCATCTCGTTTCCCCCCTTTTAAGTTAGTCCCCCTTAAAAAAGGGGGATTCAGGGGGTTGTGTTTTTTCTGGGCTATCCCCGTTTTCACGAGGACAGGTTTACAACCCCCTAGCCCCCTTTTCTAAGGGGGATTTTACAATTCACATCACCCCAAAAACCGCATAAATAAAATGAAAATCCGACACAACAAATTTAACCGCAGATTGCACAGACTCTGGGTTCGTTGGGTTTCTTGCGTCTCTATGTTTCTTGGGTTTCTTGGGTTTATTGTGTTTCTTGAGTTCGCCTGGTTAACCCAAGAAACTCAACAAACTCAAGAAACTCAATTGTCTGCAGCCCTACCCGTAATGCACCAGTTCGTAATCCATGCTTCCCAATCCTATCTCCTGTGCATAAGAAATCTGCACGGTATAATCAATATTCGGCCAGGCATCTTTAAAGAAATCTTTCCCGATGCGTTCCTTGATGATATCCGTCGTTGCCTTTTCTATAGCAACCGGATCTGTGGAAGCCAAAATTCCAATATCTCCAATATCGGGCTGATAAGGTTTGTCCATACAATCACACTGTTTCGTGATATGAGTAAGAAAATTAAAAAATACCACCTTCCCTGCCTTTCCCTTCATAACTGCCAGACAGTACTCGGCGACTTTCTTCTGGAGATCCACCGTACTCTCATCCCATGCGATTTTTACCGCGCTAAACTGACACACCGCCAGGCATTCGCCGCACCCAATACATATTTTTGGATCAATAATGGCATATTGCTCATCAATCTTAATTGCTCCTACCGGGCACCACCTGCCGCACACGCCGCAGGCAGTACACCTTTTCTTCGAGATTTGAGGTATTACCCCTGAATGTTGCGCCAGCTTGCCGCCGCGTGACGAGAGCCCCATCCCAATATTCTTCAGCGTAGCCCCCATTCCAGTCAATATATGCCCTGTAACATGCGCAACCGATACGATGGTGTTACATGCCCTTGCAACGCCCGATAAAAACGCATACTTGCAGAATTTCTGATTGATTTCCACCTCCACGTCGTGCTCGCCGAAAAGCCCGTCGCCAATGATAATGGGGGCGCCGACATTTTCATAGCTAAAACCGTGATCGTGGGCGTGCGAGATGTGATCAACAGCATTGGTACGGCGACCTTCATACAGCGTGTTTGTCTCCAGGAGAAAGGGTTTGCCATTACACTCCTTCACTTTATCCACGATTGTTTTTATAATGGGCGGTTTGAGGTGACCGGTATTTCCCTTTTCACCAAAGCTCGTTTTCACCGCCACCATGTCTTTTTTACTGATCGCATCCTTAAAACCGGCAAAATCAAACAACTGACCCGTCTTTTGCGCAAGCGAGGCGACGCCCTCACCATTTTCTACCTTAATAAAATAGACCTTACTTTTCATCTCTTTCTCCATAAAAATGATGAAATTTTTCTGGAATGAAGCAAGAAGCCACAGGATTATATCATTGATTTGCATTGATGTTAAGTACAAATCTCGTGAGTTAATGAGTAAATTTCTCTTGACAAAGAATTCGATATTTGTTATAAGGCACTTCCCTAAACGATAGTGGTCGCATAACGAAAAGGCAAAACCTAAGTGATTAGGGGACGCAAAGCCAATAGGGTCTTTACTAGATTAAATCAATACCTAAAGACAGCCTGGTTGCCGAATATGACACTAAGATTAATAACAATTGCAGTACGAAAGAGAGCCTTATTGTCAAAATAGTAAATTTTGGCAGTAAGGCTTTTTTGTTTCCAAAATCGGGCATGGAATTCATACAGTATGGAATACATATCCTAAAATGATAGGGAAATAGCGCCATATTGGAATACTTTCAAATAAATTATGATTAAAAATGAAGCTATTCCGTATCCTTGAATAATAATCGTAAAGTTATGGTGTTTATTTGCTTTTAAATTTATTCACCGAAACATCCGCAGTGTCTGTCCCTGATATATTCTGAAGCAGGAATAAAACTTGCGATGCGATTTACCATTTGATATTAACACTTCATAAAAGTATCAAAAAGGAGAATAACTATGGGGATGAGGAAGAATCTAATCATTGCTCTATTGATTGCTGTAATAGCTGTTGGTTTAGGTCATAAATTGATCAACGCAGCAGATGTTGAAATAATCCTGGGTACATCAAGCGCATTTAATGTTGTAAGAGGAACGGACGTAAGTTCCGGAACAAAAATGCTGTACGTGGGCTCTTCCACCGTAAGTATCGGGACAACAACACAGTCGGCCATGCTCACCATTGCGGGTTCATCTACCGATACCACCGGTGGATTGAGGGTTACAAACAGTTCAGGCACCGTTACTTTAAATGTAAGAAACGATGGCGCTGTTTTTATTGGAACAAACACTTCGAGCTTAAATTCTGCACTATATGTAGGCTCGGCCACATCGGGAAGTTTGGGAACGATTACTGCAGGATTTCTATCGATGGG
>JACRII010000153.1 GCA_016235875.1 Planctomycetota bacterium | reverse complement strand
TTTTCTATAAGACGGCGAACATGACTTCTTACATTAGAGGATGTCAGAAGAACTGCCTCATAGCCAGACGATAACGAACCTTTTACAATCTCTACTAACATATCTATCAATTTTTGTGCCATATTCGGCTCCAAAGCCAGTAAGTTTCCTCTCTCTGTTTTATGAATTGCATTGGCAATAGCCTGCTCCAGTTGCGGATCAAAAGAGATGACTCCTATCTTACCTTCTGCATTCTGATACCTTTGGCAAATCATTCTGGAAATCTTTTGCCTTACATATTCTGTTATTACCTCAGCATCCTTTGTCACGGGAGCACAGTCTGCAATTGTCTCAAGTATGGTTGCCATATCACGAATGGGCACTTGCTCTTTCAATAAATTTTTAAGTACCTCTTGTATACTCGCAAGAGGCATGATTCCGGGAGCCAATTCCTCAACAACTGTTGGTGATTCTTTCTTCAAATTTTCAACAAGCTTTTGCACATCTTCACGACAAAGAATTTCGTATGCATGACTCTTTATAATTTCTGTAAGATGTGTAATCATCACTGACACTGGATCAACAATCGTATATCCTGAAGCCTCGGCATCTTCTTTTATTGCGCCAGATATCCATTGGGCGGGCAGACCATATGCAGGATCCGACGTCTTCATTCCTTCGATTAGTTTGGTAGTTGTACCTGAGTCAATAGCGAGATAACACTCAGGAAACAATTCTCCTTTTGTAATTTCCTGCCCCCTTATTTTGATCGCGTATTGATTTGCTCCTAATTGCAAATTATCCCTCACTCGAATGGGGGGTACCATAATCCCCATATCTCTTGCCATTTGCCGCCGTAGTGCATTGATTCTTTCCAGGATGCCCCCGTTTTTTTGCGGATCAACCAATGGCACCAGTCTGTACCCTACCTCAATCCCCATACGGTCCACATGAAGCAGTTTTTCAACGGATTCTTCAGATTGCGATTCTTGCCCGATTTTTTTTGTCTCCTTTTCCGTCTCTTCTTCAATGAGTATTTTTTTGTTCGATTTCCTGAGGATAAAGAACAGCACACCGAAAAAACCTGCAAGAATCATGAAAGGCAGCTTAGGCAAACCCGGAACTATACTAAACATCGCAAGGATTCCCGATGCAAATGCCACTGCTTTGGGTTGTGTAAACAGTTGACCTGCTAAATCCTTGCCCAGATTCTCGCTGGAAGATGTTTTCGTAATAATAACGGCTGAAGCAGTTGCGATAATAAAGGATGGAATTTGCGACACGAGACCATCGCCCACCGTCAAAATAGTGTAATGTTGCAACGCCTCAGATATCGGCATACCTTGGCGCATTCCCATAACAATACCACCCACGATGTTAATCAACACGATAACAATACCCGCGATTGCATCTCCACTTACAAACTTACTTGCACCATCCATTGCTCCATGGAATTCTGCCTCCTTGGAAATCGATTCTCTCCGACTTCGCGCCTGGTCCTCTGTAATGAGTCCAGCGTTTAAGTCTGCATCAATACTCATCTGTTTCCCAGGCATTGCATCTAGTGTAAAACGGGCAGCCACCTCTGAAATTCTCGTTGTACCCTTAGTTATGACAACTAATTGGATAACAATAATCACCAAAAATACCACCAACCCAACAACAATATTTCCACCCACAACAAACTCACCAAATGACGCAATCACTTCTCCTCCGTATCCATGTAATAATATCTGCCGTGTGGCTGCAACATTAAGTGCCAGCCGGAAAAGTGTCAGAAACAACAATATCGAAGGAAAAGTGGATAAATCCAGCGGTCTTTTTGCGTGGAGAGTAACCAACAGTAAAAGAAGGGTGGATGAAATGTTCACGGTAATAAGCATGTCCAGTAAAAATGGCGGTACCGGTATAATAAGTACGACGAATATGCCTATCACCCCTATGGCTAACGCCATCTCGCCCTGTGATAACAATCGGCCCAAAGGCGTCTTTGCCGTAGAATTTATTTTATTTGTTGCCATAGTTAACCCTTATTAACATTGTTTTTCCTCATTTATATTCTTTTCTGCTCTTTCTTGAGTTGATATACATAAGACAATACCTTCGCGACGGCATAGTACAATTTTTGTGGTATTTCTTTTCCTATTTCGACCGTTTTATAAAGTGTTTGTGCAAGTGATTTGTTTTCTACTAACGGTATATTATGTTTCTTTGCAATGTCTTTGATGCGCAGTGCAAGCAGGTCGGCGCCTTTTGCAACTACCGTGGGCGCCTTCATAGCAGTATTTTCATATTTTAACGCTACTGCGTAGTGTGTAGGATTGGTTACCACAACATCAGCCGTAGGAACTGCCGCCATCATGCGCTTCATAGCCATTTGTCGTTGTACAGCCCGAATCTTTCCTTTGATTAACGGGTCGCCCTCCGACTCTTTTCCCTCGTCTTTCACTTCTCGTTTTGTCATACGGAGGCTTCGCTTATACTGCCACTTTTGGTAAAAGAAATCCAGAACTGCAAGAATCAGCAATGCCGCTGCTATGCGTAAACTGAGAGTATACATCGATTTTGTCATCATTCCGAATATTTGTACAGGGCTAAGGTCAAAGGCATGAATGAGGTGGTTAAATTCCTTCTTGATTATTAAAAAAGCCAGCCCTCCAACCACAAGGAGTTTTAATACAGAAAACTGCAGCTTTACCAGTGACTTAGTTGAAAACAGCTTTGTTGCCCCCGCTACGATGTTGAGTTTGTTAATATCAAACGCCAAAGCCTCAAAACTAAATATAAAGCCTGTTTGGTAATAAGATATGGCCAATCCAATGAGCAATAATCCGCCAAGAATAGGCAAAAGTATCTTCGCTAACCCGTAGATCTGATTTATGAATATATCTATCACAATGCTTTGATTAAAATCCTTGCACGACAAATTCCCAAAGGTTAGCTTCATAGTGCTAGTCAGGCTATTATAGGTAATTACACCAAGGACATATATGAGCGCTATGCCGGCCAATAAGACGACAGCGTTATTAAGATCGGGACTAAATGCAATATTTCCTTTATTACGTGCCTTACCTATACGCTTGCCGGTAGGTTGTTCAGTTTTTTCTGTGTCAGCACCAAATGCCATCTTTTCAACCTCACATGGTCGACAATAAGGATATCATGCTCTTTTCGAAATTAAGCATATACGATTTCATTAAATTTATTACAAACGGAATTGACACAATAAGTATAAAAAACCCTATACATATTTTTATTGGAAAGGCAATTACAAACACATTGATCTCCTGTGCAACCTTCGTCATCAATCCTAACGCTACTACGGACAATAATAAAACCAATAATGCGGGAGCGGATATTTTGATGCCCATCAAAAAAAGAGATTTAAAAATGGCGAGTACCTTCGTGAATGTTATGGTAGTAAAGTCAAAACTTCCGAGTGGGATCATTGTGAAACTTTGTGCAGTTGTTTTAATAAACCAATGATGCCCGTTAATTAAAAGAAAGATTAAAATAGCAATCATATTATAAAATACCGAAATAATTGATTCTTCATCTCCAGTCTGTGATGAAGGATCAACAACCATTGCCGTATCAAGCCCCATTTGGTTGCTTATTAAATAACCCGCCATATTAAAGGCCGCAAAAATCATTGAAGCTGCAAACCCAACTACAGCGCCAATCGCTATCTCTTTGAGAACAATAAAGGCGTACGAAATAATATCAGAAGGCAGCAGGGACTGATTTTTGTTTATGCACGGGTATAAAATGAATGTAAACATCAAGGCAATGGCGATTCGTACAGGCATAGGAATGTGAGCATTACCGAAGACTGGGGCAAAAAAAAGCATTCCTCCAATGCGAAAAAATACAGCCATAAAGAATGGCAAGTCATTTACAAAACTTATCAGATATTCCATATAAACTTTTATTGACAGTATCTTGTTAGATTTCCCAGTAAATTTACAGTATAGGAGGTCATCATGCGCAGCATCCACGGCAAACAAAATAAGAACACCCCAAGAACTCCAAACACTTTTGGCAAAAAAGTAATTGTTTGTTCGTGTATACTTGAGATTGTCTGAAATATGCCTATTACCAAACCAACCACCATTGCAACCACCAGCAAGGGTGCCATAAGGAAAAACGTTGTTTGTAATAAGTCTTTGCCGATTGTGATAACTACTTCTGTTGTCATAGTCAACCCCCTTAGTAATTTTTGTAATAGTTCAGCACCCCCACCGGACATCCCCCATCGAAGGGGAAGAAACGTTTTTCCCCCGCCCCTCGTGGGAGGGGTTAGGGGAGGGGGATGAACTGATACCTATTACCAAACCCTCTGTTTTTCATGCCACACTTGAAATCAAAGACTGAATAATTAATTGCCAGCCATCCACCAGAACAAAAAGGATTAATTTAAATGGCATTGAAATCATAACAGGAGGAAGCATGAACATCCCCATAGCTGTTAGCACACAAGCTACCACCATATCAATCACAAGAAATGGAAGAAATAAAAGGAAACCCATTTGAAATGAAGTCTTAAGCTCACTGGTGATAAAGGCTGGAATTAATATGTGCATAGGAATGTCTTTCGCTGACTTCGGCCTCTCCATCTTTGCAATATTCACAAATAAGGCGATATCTTTCTCTCTGGTTTGCCTAAGCATAAATTTTTGGAATGGCACGATTCCTCTTGTTAATGCCTCACTCTGTGTGATCTCTTCTTTTAAGTACGGCTGGAGTGATTCAGAATTGACCTGCTTCCACACGGGGGCCATAACAAAAAATGTTAGAAAGAGCGAAATACCGATGAGTATCTGATTAGGCGGCAGCGTTTGAAACGATAATGCCTTTCGCACAAAGGAAAGCACGATAATGATTCTCGTAAAAGAGGTCATAGTCAATAACAGCCCCGGTAATAAAGAAAGCGCTGTTAAGAAGAGTACAATCTTTAAGGTACTGGCTACCTCTTTAGGCTTCCCCATATTATTGATACTCATTGTCAAATTCAGCGGACTTGTCGATTCACCGGCAGCGTCAACGATACCCATACAGCCAAACGTTATCGCCATTCCACAAACAACCAAAATCAATAACCCTTTTCTCATATTTTTATCCTTGCGTTACCATGAAAAATCATGTTCGTTCTGTATAGGCACGTTTAAAGAACTTCATAAATTCACTGCCTTGAGATTCCATATCGATTGATTCCACAATCTCTTTTTCTGTTATCTCTGTAAGCGGCTGAATCCTCTCATTCGTGGCGCCAACCAGCAGCAATTTCCCGGGTATTTTAATTAAATGAATATGCTTCTTTGAACCTAAAGACGCCGTATCAACGATATGGACGTACCGCTTTCTTCTATTCATACTTGTTCTGATTCCTAATTTCCTGCGTAAGAAAAATACCGTAACGACGATGATTACAATTACGATCCCTGTTGACTCCAGCACCTTAGTAATCTTCGAGAAATTAAAAGGTGAAACAATTCCTATACCATCGAATTCTGTTGCAACGCTCCCTGGTTTTTCAGCCTTTTGCGCTGGTGCAATATCACAATACGCCGTGTTACAGACAAATAGCAAGAAAAGCAAAAACACTATCAGGCATTTATTTTTCATCTCATTTTCTCCCAAAAACTTTTTACACTTTGCGCAAATAATATGCCTCGTCACTTCTATTTGTTATAAGATAATTTTGTTTGCATCATTCAGGAGGTAGGTATACACACTTAAGATATATACATTGAGCTATTTCGGATATTTCTTAACTGTCTGGAAGTTATCAAAGTTCCTTGATTTTGATGGGATTTTGGAGGGCTATTTATCGTGGGCTTATTGTACTTTTTGTGGGAATTTTAAACAACTCACAGATGCAACAGATCGTAAAAGGATTGTAAATGCTACACTTCAATAGAGAGACACTACGCAGTGAGGGATTGTCCGCTTCCCTCAAATTTCTTCAAAGGGACGGGATGGTGTAGAAATGGCAGCTAAAAGGATGTTTTTTATGTGGGCACGTTGTACATACTACGCAAAACTTCTAACACGGTCTCATTGTGCCTGGTGTGGCTTTTGAACAAACATATTATCCAAGATTTTTAACTAATTCTTCTGAACCGCATATATTGGTAATTTTCACTCCAAAATTTTCCTCCACAACCACAACCTCCCCTTGAGCTAGCAGTTTCCCCCGAACGAACAGGTCTACAGGCGTTCCAGCCACCTTATCTAATTCCACTATAGAGCCCTGTGATAAGGCGAGAATATCCTTTATAAGCATATTTGTATGACCCAACTCAACCGAAACAGGCACCGAAATATCAAGAATCAGGCCTAAATTACGTCTGCCTTCGCCTTTGTTCCCATCAGCGCCCATGGAGGTCAACTGACTAAATTGAACTGATTGTATCTGGGATTGCGTTTCAGCAATCTCATTCAAAACGTTTTCCTTGATCTGTTCCATATTCATCTCTCCATAACAAATTCAAAACAAAACAATCGACTAACGAGGCGAAGCCTCAGACCAATAAAAAACAAGATGCAAGATTCAGGATGCAAAAGTTAATTTAAATACTTTATGGATAAATGGCTACATGGTTATATGGTTGAATGGTTAATAACCATCTAGCCATTCAACCATCCAACATCTAAAACTTGACTCATTAGCGAAGATAAACCGCAGATACAGTTTTTCACTGACCTATGACACCTGAAGCGCCATCTTTTTACCAACCACACCCGGCTTACCATACCGTTTTGCTTTTCCTTCAACCATCAAGCATAAATCTTCAGTAATCTTATTGTCAAGTTTTACCACATCCCCAGCCTTAAGGTTCATAAGTTCGTTAAGCGACAATTGGGTCGCCCCAAAAATAACAGAAGTATTTAATTCCACTTCCTTAATAACATTTTCAATAATGGCAATCTCCTTCTGTCTGTCAGTTTTCTCTAATTTTGATTTTACCATTAACATTTCCAGGCTTGTGACCGGTATGCATAGAATGATTGTACCGTTGCCAAGATCTCCACTTATCGCAAAATTGATCGAAATCATAAGCTCCGTAATGGGCAGTAGCTGCAATGACCTTATATCCATCTCCATTTTCTCCAGAGTCCATTCCAGTTTTGCTAATTTTGACCAACATAACTTTATATCTTCCATAATATCTGATAATACAACACCTACCACAGACTCTTCAATCATGGTAAGAGGTCTTACCTTTTGTGGTATTTTCCCAGGGCCACCCAGTCCCCGATCTACGATAGCAAGACAAAAACCCACATCGATAGTCAAACAACCCAACCCAGTGAGAGGTTTTAAATTCACAACGTTTGCACACACAACGTCCGTGAAGGAATTTACAAATACTTCGTAACTGAATTCTTCAATAGCAATGAGTTCTACAACTACCGAGGACCTTAAAAAACGAGAAACAGTAGCCCCAACGGCTTTTGCTGCTTCTTCACTAATCTTTTGTAATCGACGTTTTTGTTCTCTCGGAAACCTATCGGGACGTCTGAAATCATAGTGTTGAATCTTTTTATCTTTTTTTGGTTCTACCTTTTGCCCGACTAAAACCTGTCCACCCTCTATCGCAGAGAGTAGTGCTTCAACTTCTTCATTATTTAGTATAGAATTTGACATCTCTACTTACCTTAACTCCGTTGGTTACTGAACAACAAATTCCGTAAAATACACCTGTAATACACCCTCCACCTTTAATACAACATCTACAGCATCTTTTATTTCTTTTCTAAGGTTCTCCTGTGCTTCTAACCCATCAATATCTTCTAATGTTTTTGAGGATATGATAGAAATTAACCGATCTTTTATTTGTATAGACTTTGCTTCAATAACTTTTTTTACGTCGCCATCTTTTGCCTCTAAGTTTATCTTCGCCTTTAGATATCGTCTTCCGTTAGAACCACTTAGATTCACAATAAGTGTCTCCACAGGAACAATCATGGATTCTTCCTTATTGGCACCTTCTTTCCCCTCTTTTCCTTTTTCTTCCTTCTTTTTCGATGACGAGGCTGGTTCTTTCTTTGTTTCCGGCTGTTTTACCGTTTGTACCTCTGCTGTTTCTACTGCTGCTTCATTTTCTGGATTTTCCGGTACCAGTGCATCAGACGCAACATTTCCAGTTAAAGATGGATACACTTTCGAAACAAACACAAATGCACATCCTACCGAAATCAAGACAACAATCCCCATCATCATAATAGTTTTGTTGCCTTTTTTCTTCTCAACCGTTGGCTGCTCTGCGGCCTTGTTTTCTTCTTTCGTTACTATTTCCTCTTTTTCTGCCATATTCTTTGCCTCTATATTCTTTAAATTACATAAAACTCCCTGGTTATTTTAATAAAATCTTCATCAACATATTAACATGTTAATTCTTGAAGTTCTATATCTTATCTTAATTATTTTTTGACGCTTTTGAAATCGCTTCTCAATAATTTCAACTTTTCACTCAATTTGACGGCAAGATTAGGTTCGAAAGACTCTAAAATCCTGCCTGAGATCTTCCCATCCATCATCGTCAATAATTTAACTGCAGTCTCCTCATCCATTTCTTTTATAATCATAGCCGCTTTTTCAGGCTTCATACCCCCATAAACGGTTGCTAATCTCTTGATATTCTTAGATTCTGCTTCATCCAGTTGAATAGTTTCCTTTTTCAACGCTACCTTTTGCGTAGTTACAGAATCAAGAATCTTATTCAGTTCTAGTTTAAGAGTATCGAGTTCTTTCCTTTCGGCGTCCATATCAGCACGTAATGACTCGAGTGTCTTTTCCTTAAAATCTAACAATTCATTTCTCTTCTCGTACTCGCGTTTTTCCGCCTCTACTTCTTTAAGCATCTTGGCCATTTCATTTGACGAAAGCGGCTTAAATATCGTTGCAGCATTTTGTTTATACACATACGGTAACTTTGTTGTCGTTTTCTCTTTCTTTTCCTTATCCGTCTTTGCAAGTTTTGTAGTAGCCGTACCCCCATGATTCACATCTGAACCGACGTTTCCTTCTTCATCTTGTGATGCTGTCTGCGGGACTTGAGGTGTTGGTGGAGTTTTGGAACCTTTCATAAAAAGCATTCCCATTACAGAGACTCCAAAAACAACAATCCCTATTCCCGGCAGCATCATCATTTTTTTGTTTATTGGGAGCTTCATAATTACATTCTCCGGAAATTATCAATGAATTTGTTTTTTCTTATGCCTGTAATAAAACTTTGATATTGCAATCTCATCGAAATGTTTATTTTCCATCTTTAATACGTGCTCTTTATACTCTTTTTCGTACCGCTCACGTAGTTTTTCAAGCACCTTTCTCTTTTTAAAGACGTGTAACAGATTTTCCCGCGCACATCCTACCTTTTTAGAAGTGTCTTCTACTTTCGAGCTTTGTATAACAATATCACGATTCAGCTTTGAAAAGTACGACTCGAA
>JACRII010000154.1 GCA_016235875.1 Planctomycetota bacterium | reverse complement strand
CTTTTTTGTCATAAACGATACTGAGATTAAAATGGGCAATGGCGCAACCCGGGTCTGCTTCAATGGCCTTTTTGTACTCTTCTATTGCTTCGTCATACATTCCCTTTCTCAGGTAGAGGTCGCCGACTTCGTTGTGCACATCGGCAGAATTTGAACTAAGTTTACGTGGAGAAGATTCTTTCTTTTCGATAGTTGGTTTAGTTTCTTTTCCGTAGGATTTGGGTGTGGATGACGCAATGCGGCTGTGTGCAGATGCGGGTATAGACACAGTTACCATTTTGATTTCTCCTGCACGCAATAAACTTAATTTAACCTCTTTGCCGGCGTTAGCGTCAATCATCTGTCTTAGCTGATTTTTATTTTCGATTTTATTGCCAGCCCATTCTGTAATAAGGTCCTCTACCGTAATACCCGCATTTGCTGCAATGCTTCCGGGCATGACGTTGACAACAATCACACCGTTTTGTGATTTTTTAAATCCAAACCACTCTCTATTTTCTCTGGTAAGGTTGCATAAGAGGAGTCCCAAAGGGTTATGGGATTCCATAAATACGACCGCAATACCCTTGCACCATGATGTATGCTTTATGCCGTAATCTGTCCCGCCTAACTCGCCGTATCCCTGCCAGGTTTTTGAAGCCCCGGTGTCGTATTGGACATTAATTACTGCCTGAGCGCCCGCGGCTGCTGCCTTTTCTTTTATTTTAAAAGCCAGAATATCATGCCCTGAGAAACCAAACTCGCCCAGACTAACCTCACCCAATTTTTTATAAGTAACATCTATGTCGCCAGCGCATACGAATATTTCACCGCTTTTTTGAGCTAGAGAAGACTGTGCACCCTTTTTTGGTTCAAGGGTGGTTTCCTCTTTTTTGAAAGGGGACATTTTTTTTAAATAGTGGGAGGAACCACAGCCTGTCACAAAAATGACGAGGGCAATAGAGAGCAGCTTTTTTGTATTCATTCTTTTATTTGTTCTTTCTCTTAAATTTTGACTTTATTTTTGATTCAATATTGATTACATATCGATTGTAAAATTTTGTCTTCTTCAACTTTGCAACGAGAGCAGGTTTTCCCGGGAAACTTGTGATATATAATCCTGCTAAGATTGTAAGTAATCCTGGACCAGGGGTGAAAATCAACACAAAACCAATGATTATAAGACAAACCCCGCCGGTGTTCTTCGCAACGTTTTTTACCACTTTCTTCATCCGCACTTCCTGAGCATAAAATATTTATGTACGGGACGCGACACCTTAACGATCACCTTTTGCCCCGCATGGGCTGCCTCAATCGGCTCATTGTATTCGTTTCTAAGGTCTAAAAGTACCTGGCTAAAATCTTCACTCAAACGTATTCCTATTATTTCTACGGGTGTGTTACTCAGGAATCTGTTTTTTGCCAGGACCTCTGCCACTCCATCTGAAAGAACGTTATTAATCATGCCCAGATAATCATATTCTTTTATGTAGGAATTTCCAGGGTGTGTTGTCTGGCTATTATACCCTTGATTTCCAAAAAAGAAGCCTGTTCCGTACTCCCGGTGACTAACCTTTTCAAGTTCAGATAACCATCTTTGATCGTATACGTATCCGACGGGATCGGCAAAATAACGATCCAATGCCTCTCGATATACCCTTGTTACAGCGGCAACATAATACGGGCTTTTCATACGTCCTTCGATTTTCCAGGCAGTAACGCCTGCATGTACCAGTTCCGGAATGTGTTCAATCATACAAAGGTCTTTGGAACTCAGGATAAAAGTACCGCTCTCGTCTTCCACAATAGGATATGTCTCTTCTGGGCGTTTTTCCTCTTTAAGTATGTATTGCCATCGGCATGAATTCGAGCAGTCTCCCAGGTTTGCATGCCGGTTGGACATAAAACTGCTCAGGAGACAGCGCCCTGAGTACGACATGCACATAGCGCCATGCACGAATACCTCGGTTTGTATTGGGGAATTATTGGTAATCTCTTTAATTTCACCAAGAGTCAATTCTCTGGCCAGGACGGCCCTCTTCATGCCCTGTTGATGCCAGAACTCTATAGATTTTGCATTGGTAGTGTTTGCCTGTGTACTCAGATGAACGGGAATATGAGGTGCAATTTCTCTTACCGTCAGAAAAATCCCAGGGTCTGAGACAATTACAGCATTTACAGGAATTTCAGCAAGTTTTTTTACGTAAGAACGTATACCCTTAATATGATAATTACGTGCAAAGATATTTAAGGCAACATAAATTTTCTTGCCTCGCTCATGAACCCAGGAGGTGGCCTCTTTTATTTCCTCCGTGGTCAGATTGGTTGCGCCCATCCGTAGATTAAAACCCTCTCCACCTACATAGACTGCATCGGCGCCGTATTCAATCGCAGTCTTGAGCTTTTCAATATCACCAGCCGGTGCAACCAGTTCTGGTTTTTTGTATGAGGTATTGTTTTGGTGTATCATTTCTTAATCCCATCTAAATAGCCTTGCAATATTAATTGGGCGGCTATCATGTCAACTCGGTCTTTTCGTTTTTTTCTGGAAAGGTCTCCTTCCAGCATGGTTTTATGCGCCCGGACTGTGCTGAGTCGTTCATCAATGGTATTGACCGGTATGGTAACATGCTTTTTTAAAAGGTCAACAAAGGCCATAACGCCCTGCGCTTTTTCCCCCAGCGTGTTATTCATGTGTTTTGGTAAGCCAACGACAATCTCGTTCACCTCTTTTTCCCGAAGTATATTCAATATCTTTTGAATGTCTGCCTGAATATTTGTGCGATCTATGGTGGACAAACCCTGAGCTGTAATTCCAAGGGGATCACTGATAGCTACCCCGATTCGCTTTTCACCATAATCAATTCCCATAATACGCATAATGGAAACG
>JACRII010000021.1 GCA_016235875.1 Planctomycetota bacterium | reverse complement strand
CGTTATTCCCCTCTCCCTCTCCTCGGGAGCCTTATCTATCGAATCGTACGGCCTCTCCTTCGCCAAACCCTGCTTCGCCAATACATGCGTTATCACCGACGTCAATGTCGTCTTCCCATGATCCACATGACCTATCGTCCCTACGTTCACATGCGGCTTCGTCCGCTTAAATACCTCTTTAGCCATCGTAAAAACCTCCGATTATTTACCTGAAAATTATGTTATGCCACACTACTGAATACCTTTGCAGGTGCAGGTCTGTATTCTAATGGTTCCATGGTAAATGTACCTCTACCTTGTGTAATTGATCGTAATACCGTTGAGTACCCAAACATTTCTGCAAGGGGCACATCACCCTTAATGATCCGAACTCCACCTCTTGTACCCATTTCAAGAATATTTGCCCTGCGGCTGTGAATTTCGCTAATCACATCTCCCATGTACTGCTCAGGAACCACAATTTCCAAAGACATTATCGGTTCTAGCAATATCGACTTTGCCATTTCCACACCTTTTCTTAGTGCAATACTCGCCGCAGTAAAAAAAGCCAAATCAGAAGAATCTACCGGGTGAGTTGAACCATCTGTCAACGTAACTTTTATGTCTATAAGCTGGTATCCCCCAGCCACACCAGTTATAGCCGTCTCTCTAATCCCTTTTTCTACAGATCTTATATACTGCTTTGGAATCTTTCCACCCTTGATGTCGTCAATAAAAGTTACAGGTTCTTCCCCTTTAAAAGGTTCCAATGTAATCCACACATGTCCAAATTGACCGTGACCACCTGTCTGTTGAATAAATTTGCCTTCAACCTCAACCTTTTTACCTATTGTTTCTCTGTAAGATACCTTTGGAGCCCCTACATTGGCATCTACTTTGTATTCACTCAACATCCTATTTTTAATTACTTCCAAATGCAACTCACCCATACCAGAGATAATCATCTGTCCAGTCTCTTTATCCAAGTTAACTTTGAATGTAGGGTCTTCTTTTGCTAATTTTGACAAGGCCACTCCTAGTTTTTCTTTTTCTGCATCTGTCTTTGGCTCTATTGCCATCGATATTACTGTATCTGGGAATTCCATCTTTTCAAGAACTATAGGGTAATCTGGATCGCTCAAGGAATCACCTGTTACCGTATACTTCAGACCAATTACTGCACCTATTTCACCAGAGGATAGTTCATCTACTTGTTCCCTGGTGTTAGCGTGCATTTTATAAATGCGGCTGATTAATTCTTTTTTATCTTTACCGGAATTTATTACCCTTGTACCCGAAGCTATTTTCCCGGAATAAACCCTTATAAATGTCAGGTCACCATGTTTATCGGATGCAATTTTGAAAGCAAGTGCGCTAAAACGTTCATCCGGAAGGGGTTTTCGTGATATTTCTTCATCTGTATAAGGATTCGTACCCACAATTGATTTTCTATCGAGTGGAGATGGCAAGTAATCACAAACAGCATCAAGAAGCGGTTGCACTCCTTTTTTCTTAAATGCAGAGCCACACATTACCGGCACAAGTTTCAAATTAATTGCGCCCTCGCGGATGGCCTTTTTTATCTCGTCATTTGTTATTTTTTCGCCATTTAAAAATTTTTCTGTCAAGAAATCAACTTGTTCAGCAAGTCCTTCGATCATCCTTTCGCGTTGTATTTCGGCTTCTTTTATGTATTCAGCAGGAATTTCCTCTATTGAAAAATTCACTCCCAGTTTATCAACATCGTCTGAGTATACTATGGCCTTCATGTTCACAAGATCTATAACACCTTTAAAATCATGTTCCTTACCTAATGGTATCTGTATTGGAATCGCCTTTATTCCTAATCGTTCGTTAATTTCACCAACAACCTTCAAAAAATCTGCACCTATGCGATCCATCTTATTCACGAAACATATTCTAGGTACACCATATCTATCAGCCTGACGCCACACCGTTTCAGATTGTGCCTCTACGCCACCTACACCGCAGAATACGCAAATAGCCCCATCTAGCACACGAAGCGATCGTTCTACCTCTATAGTAAAATCCACATGACCTGGCGTATCAATCAGATTAAATTGGTAATCATTCCAAGAACAAGTTGTTGCAGCTGCCGTGATGGTAATTCCACGTTTTTGTTCTTCTTCCATCCAATCCATTACCGCAGTACCATCATGGACTTCACCCATCTTATAAGACTTCCCCGTATAATAGAGTATACGTTCTGAAGTAGTTGTCTTGCCAGCATCAATATGCGCTGCAATACCAAAATTTCTCATTTTTTCAATATTCATATTATTAAACTTCCTGTACTAAAATTTTGACCATGCAAAGTGTGCAAATGCCTTATTAGCCTCAGCCATCTTGTGTGTATTTTCCCGTTGGGTTATGGCTATTCCTTGCTTTTTATATGCATCTACCAATTCGTCTGCCAATCGCTGAAACATGGGACGCCCCTTTTTCCCCTGTGCAGCGCCTATAATCCAACGAATCGCTAACGATTGTTGCCTTTGTTTTGGCACCTCTACTGGTACCTGATACGTTGCGCCACCTACCCGTTTCGATCGAACCTCGACCAATGGTTTCACATTATTTACCGCTGTTTCAAACATTTCCAATGGCGTTACATCTGTTATCTTTTTTTCTATAACTTCCATTGCCCCATAAAATACTCCTTCGGCAACGCTTTTTTTCCCTTTTCGCATGAGGCTATTAATAAATTTTGAAACCAGCTTACTCTTATATTTAATGTCCGGTTGCAGAAATACCTCTGTGCTTCTATATGCAAGTGCCATAAACTACATTCTCCTTGTTAAAACCTATTTTGGGGTCTTTGTCCCATACTTAGAGCGAGAACGCCTTCTGCCATCAACCCCTGCGCAATCTAACGTTCCACGAATGATATGATATTTGATACCAGGCAGGTCTCTTACCCGACCTCCTCTAACCAGTACAATAGAATGCTCCTGCAAATTATGCCCTTCACCCGGAATATAAGCCGTAATTTCCCTGCCATTGGACAATCTTACTCTGGCTACTTTTCTTAACGCAGAATTCGGTTTCTTCGGTGTCCTCGTCATAACCTGAAGACATACTCCCTTCTTATGAGAGCACTTTTCAAGGTCAGGAGACTTAGTTTTTCCTTTTGTACCCCTTCTTCCTTTTCTGATCAATTGGTTTATCGTTGGCATTTTTCCTCCTACCCCTATTCGGTTGATGTAACGAGTTCTTTATCTTTGTGTTTTTCTATTTCAGTTGTAGCAGCTATCTCAGTTGGCATCGCAGTAAGTGAATAGTACGACTTATAGCCTGTACCCGCCGGTACCAGATGTCCGAGAATAACGTTTTCCTTTAATCCAACCAATCCATCGGTCTTGCCTTCTAGCGCTGCCCTGGTCAAAACTTTTGTAGTTTCCTGGAATGAAGCAGCGGATATAAAGCTGTCAGATTGTATGGATGCCTTGGTTATCCCTAGTAACATTGGTTTTGCCGTTGCAGGCTTACCACCTTTTTCAATGATTTTTTTGTTTTCTTCTTTAAATCTGAATTTGTCGATAACTTGCCCTGGTAAAAAAGACGTGTCACCCACATCGTCCACTTTCACCTTTCTCAGCATTTGAGCAATAATTATTTCAATATGCTTGTCGTCAATTGGTACATTTTGAGAGCGATAAACATTTTGAACCTCTTTCAACATGTACGTTTGAAGTTCCTCTTCACCGCTTATTCTTAAAATGTCTTGCAATATGAGTGGCCCTTCAACAAGTGGACTACCGGCCTTAATACGGTCTCCGCGATGCACCCTTAGATGCTTACCTCGAGGTACAAGATGCTCTATTTCCATACCTGTTTCACTCTTTACCAATATCGTGCGTTTCCCACGACGTTTTTCACCTACTTCCACAATACCATCAATTTCGCTCATTACTGCAGGGTCTTTAGGTTTTCTTGCCTCAACTATTTCAGCTACCCGCGGCAAACCGCCTGTGATGTCTTCCGTTCTGGAAATTTCTCGCGGTGTCTTAGCTAGCAACGTACCGGCTGTAACTTTGTCGCCTTCTTCAACTTCGATATGTGCTTTTTCTGGAATTGGGTATAGACCTAAAATTTTACCCGTCTCATCTTCAATAATGACTTGTGGGTGTAAATCCCCTTTATGTTCCATTATTACTTTTCGTTTAACCCCAGTTGAAGCATCGGACTCCTGCCTCATAGTCTTGCCAATTACAATATCTTCAAAACGTATTTTACCAGACATTTCCGTCAATATTGGAATCATATGAGGATCCCATTTTGTCAATATCTGATGTGCAACGACACTATCGTTCTCTTTTACCAATACTTCCGCCCCAAGAACTATCGTATGTTTATCAATTTGTCGTCCTTTTGAATCAATAAGCAGTATTTCACCGTTTGCATTAATCGCAACGTTTTTTCCCTGTGGATTTTTTACCACAATTAAATTGTTATATTTTACAGTCCCGGCTCGTTTCGCTTTTACTTCAGCCTCTTCTACAGAGCGTGTAGCAGTACCTCCGATATGGAATGTCTTCATGGTAAGCTGTGTACCGGGTTCACCAATCGACTGCGCCGCAATAATTCCAACGGCCATGCCCTCTTCAACCAATTTCCCTCTCGACAAATCCATTCCGTAACATTTTACACATAGCCCCAAAGATAATTCGCAAGTCAAGGCTGAACGGACTTTAATTTTCTCATACCCTAAGGACTCAATCCTCTTTGCTTTTTCTTCGGTAATTAATTCGTTTTCCTTTACTATTACTTCGTCTTTTACCAAATCGACAATATTGTTTCTCGCAACGCGCCCAGTTATTGCCTTACTTAAAGGTACCTCAACCTTTTCTCCACGGTAAACAACACTCTTTGTAATACCATTTGTAGTGCCGCAATCTTGTGCCGTTATCACCACGTTTTGAGCAACATCAGCTAATTTACGCGTTAAATAACCAGAATCAGCAGTCTTTAAAGCAGTATCCGCCAACCCTTTTCTGGCTCCATGCGTGGAACTAAAATATTCAAGTACACCAAGTCCCTCCCTGAAATTGGCCTTTATCGGTGTTTCAATAATCTTCCCGGAAGGTTTTGCCATCAAACCACGCATACCTGCAAGCTGTCGCAACTGTTGTGAACTACCCCTTGCGCCAGATGCAGACATTAAGTATACCGGATTTAGATAGGGTTTCCCGTCTCTTACATCGTTTTTAAGTTCGTTCAACATCTCCTCGGCAACCTTTTCACCGGCATAGGTCCACATATCTATAATTTGATTATATCTTTCACCTTCCGTGATAATTCCCTTTCGGTATAATTTTTGTATTCGTTCAATCTCTTCCTGAGTTTTATCAATAATTTCCTGCTTCTTTTCCGGCATCTTTATATCTGTTATTGAAAATGAGAGTCCCGCTTTTGTACATGCCTTAAAACCGGTTTCTTTAATATCATCCAATAAAATAATTGTCTTTTCCCTGCCCAGAAGTTTATAACAATCTTGAATTATTTTACTAATACCCTTCAAATCCAGTGTGTAATTATAAAAGGGCATCCCTTCCGGTAGTATGCTATTAAAAATAACACGCCCAACTGTCGTTTTGCATAAACCATTTTTAGATTCTTCAGCACCTGCTTTATCCTTAATAATCTTTGTTTGCTTCAGCCTTATTTCAATCTTTGTATGCAAACGAACTTTTTTTACAGATAATGCATATACTACCTCGTCAGTGCCACTAAACCTTTGAAGCTTTTCCTCAGGCACGTCTTGTAAACTCAGGGTGAGATAAGAACACCCTAATACAATGTCCTGAGTTGGCGTTATGATCGGTTCGCCTGAAGCCGGGGAAAAGATATTATTCGTAGATAACATTAATGTAACAGCTTCCGCCTGTGCCTCAATTGAAAGAGGAAGATGAACAGCCATCTGATCGCCGTCGAAATCTGCGTTAAAGCCACGGCAAACCAGTGGATGCAATTTAATAGCATTACCCTCTACAAGTATAGGCTCAAAGGCTTGAATACCCATTCTATGTAATGTTGGCGCTCTATTGAGCAGCACGGGATGCCGCTTTACTACTTCATCAAGAATATCCCAAACTTCCTTATCCTTGCGGCCCAGCATTTTCTTTGCACTTTTAATCGTATCCGCAAGCCCTAGCTCTTTTAGTCTCCGTATAATAAATGGCTGAAATAACTCCAACGCTATTTTCTTCGGTAAACCGCATTGGTGCAATTTCAACTCAGGGCCTACGACGATCACAGAACGAGCCGAATAGTCGACTCTTTTACCAAGTAAGTTTTCTCTGAAGCGCCCCTGCTTGCCTTTTATCATATCGGTTAATGATTTCAAAGGCCTATTATTACTGCCCAACACAGGGCGTTTTCCCCTGGTGTTATCAAACAAGGCATCGACGGCCTGTTGCAACATTCTTTTTTCGTTTCTGATAATTACTTCAGGCGCATTCAGATCGATTAACTTTTTTAGACGATTATTTCTATTAATAATCCGTCTGTAAAGGTCATTGAGATCGGATGTAGCAAAATTACCACTTTCTAAAAGAACCAACGGTCTTAAATCAGGCGGAATAACTGGGACAACACTGAGAACCATCCACTCTGACTTATTTCCAGAGTCTCTGAACGCCTCTACAATCTCAAGTCTTTTAATGATTTCTTTCGCACGTTGTTTGGATTTCGTCTGATTCAGTTCCTCCCGAAGTTCTTTTGATAACGTCACCAAATCGAGCTTTTGCAAGAGTGTTCGTATTGCCTCTGCACCCATTCCTGCCTTGAAGGACTGTTCACCATACTTTTCCTTAGTTACCTTATATTCCTCTTCGCTAAGCATTTGATACTCTTTCAGAGGAGTACTCCCGGTATCAATTACCACGTAGTCTTGAAAATAAATAATCCTTTCCAAAGAGGTGGTCTTCATTCCCAGAAGCGTACCTAATCGGGATGGCATTGCTTTAAAGAACCAGATATGGACAATAGGTGCCGCCAAATTAATATGCCCCATCCGTTTTCTTCTAACACGCGAATGGGTAATCTTTACACCACATCGATCACAGATAATTCCTTTATGTTTTATTCCTTTATATTTTCCACAAAAACATTCCCAATTGCGTTCCGGTCCAAAAATACGCTCACAAAACAAACCGTCTTTTTCTGCCCTATACGTACGATAATTAATCGTTTCTGGCTTTTTTACTTCGCCATAAGACCAGCTTCTGATATCTTCCGGGGATGCGAGAGATATTTTCACAGAACTATATTCATTAATTTTGTCGTACACTATATCTGTCATTTTAGAACTTTTCCCATTACTCTTTTAAAACTTCCATCTTTGTCTTCTCTAATTTCAAGCTCAAACCCAAGCCTGCAATTTCGTTAGAAAGCACTTCAAACGATGCAGGGGTCCCAGCTTCTAAAGTGTTCTCACCCTTTACCATCGACTCATATATTTTTGTCCTTCCCTCAACATCATCACTCTTCACGGTAAGCAATTCCTGCAGATTGTGCGCAGCGCCATATGCTTCAAGCGCCCATACTTCCATTTCACCAAACCTCTGACCGCCAAATCTTGCCTTTCCACCTAACGGTTGCTGCGTAATCAACGAATACGGACCTGTTGCCCTTGCATGTACTTTTTCGTCTACCAGATGATGCAGCTTGAGCATATACATATAGCCTACGGTAACCTTTTGCTCTAGGGGCTCTCCCGTACGCCCATCGCACAAAACAGATTTACCATCTTCTGGCAAACCAGCTTCTTTCAGGGTTGCCTGAATTTTCTCTTCTGTTGCGCCCTCAAAAATTGGTGTTACTGTTCGGAACCCTAATTTTTTTGCCGCCCATCCCAGATGAGTCTCAAGAATCTGTCCTACGTTCATTCTTGAAGGCACACCTAATGGATTCAATAACATTTCCACTCGTGTTCCATCTGCTAAAAATGGCATGTCCTCTTCAGGGAGAATCTTAGAAATAACACCTTTATTCCCATGCCTACCCGCCATCTTGTCGCCCACCGATAACTTTCTCTTTGTGGCGATCGATACTTTGGCAAGCTCCAATACTCCTGTTGGTAATTCGTCGCCCCGTTTTAAATGATTAATCTTCCTATCTCTATCATCTTTCAATAACTCAATCTTTTCACAATATTCACTACTTATTTCTAATGCCATTTCCTTTTTCTTTTTATTGCTAAACTCTATGTTTTCGATGTCGAAACGTTCTTCTAACAGGAGAATTGCTTTCGCCGACATACCACGCTCAATAACATATATCTGTCCGGTCTGTATATCTGCCAAAGGTTCTTTAATCTCTTCATCAATTGCTTTTAACATTTTGACAAATTCCTTTGAGATTTGTTCATCGTATTTCGTTTCGATATCATTTATTTCTTGCAATATCTTTTGTCTTTTATCATCAGAGAGGTAAGACTTTCTTGAAAATACCTGGGTATTTATAATGATACCCTCCATACCAGATGGCACTTCCAGCGATTCATTTTTTACATCTTCGCCTGCACGACCAAAAATAGCGTGCAACAATTTTTCTTCAGGAGACAACTCGCTCCTGCTTTTTGGTGCGATCTTACCTACCAAGATATCTCCTGGTTTTACCTTTGTTCCAGTCCGTATTACGCCATTTTCATCAAGATTTCTTAATGCCTTCTCTGAAACATTAGGAATGTCACGCGTAAATTCTTCTCTTCCCAACTTTGTCTCTCTAATTTCTACTTCAAACTCATCCCTATGTATAGAAGTAAATCGATCATCCTTTAATAACGCTTCGCTGATAACTATTGCATCCTCAAAGTTGTATCCATCCCACGTCATGAAAGCTACCAGTACATTTTTACCCAGACTCAATTCCCCATCACATGTCGCAGCGCCATCCGCAATAATCTCTCCCTTTTTTACCTTCTGTCCTTCAACAACTATGGGTTTCTGATTCAAACAGGTGCCTTCATTGAGCCCTACAAATTTCCTTAGTTCGTAGACATCTCTATCGTTTATTACAATTTCACAAGCTGTTACCTTTGTTACCGCCCCCGCGTTCTCAGCCTGCACTGTCATGCTTGAATTTTGAGCTACAACCCTCTCCATTCCAGTGGCCACTATTGGAGGCTCTGTTCTTAACAACGGAACTGCCTGTCTTTGCATATTAGAACCCATCAGTGCCCTATTTGCATCGCTATGTTCAAGGAAAGGAATTAGACTAGCAGATACCCCTACCAGTTGCTTTGGGGATACATCCATATAATTTACATCTTTAAAACTCTGTTGTTGGAAATCTCCATTATATCTACATAATAGATTCTCTTTTCCTAATTTTTCCTTGCCCTTGATTAGCACATCTGCAGGAGCTATCAGCTTGTTTTCTTCTTCGTCTGCACGAAGATATGTAATTTTTTCAGTAATCTTTCCTTTATCAATTATACGATATGGGGTAATCAAAAACCCATATTCATCAGTTGCGGCATAAATACTCAGAGATGCAATCAAACCTATATTTGTACCTTCTGGTGTCTCAATTGGACAAACTCTGCCGTAATGTGACACATGAACGTCTCGTACTTCAAACCCTGCCCGTTTTCTATTCAACCCTCCAGGCCCCAATGCACTCAATCTTCTTTCATGCGTTAATTGCGCCAAGGGGTTGGTTTGATCTAACACCTGAGATAGTTCACTTCGGCTAAAGAAATAATCTATCGCTGAAAAAATGGTTTTAGAGTTTACAAGAGAACGCGGCGTTAGCTGTTCAGAATCTTTTACGCTTAACCTCTCCTGCACGGTTCTTCTCAATTTCAGAAATCCCTTGCGTAATTCTTCACCCGCCAACTCATCGATAGACCGAAGCCTTCGATTGCCCAAATTATCAATATCATCAATAGAGACACCAGGTTCACCCTTGCGTAATTTCATTATGTACCTTATAGCTTCTACATAATCTTCCTTTTGTAATGTCATTACGGCTTCGTTAATATTGTGCCCTAATTTTCTATTTAATCTAAATCTTCCGACCGCCCCCAGTCGATATCTCTTCGCATCAAAAAACTTATCATAAAATAGCTGTTTCGCCTTCTCCACTTGTTGGGGATTTCCAGGACGAAACCTTACATAAATTTTTAACAGTGCGTCTTCATGAGATTTTGTAAAATCAGATTCCAATGAGTTCAATATCAGCGGATCATCCAATTTCTTAATTACTTCTATTTTTTTAATCTCAAGATCAGTAATCGCTTTTATAGTCGTATCGGAGATTTGGCGGCCTGCCTCCAATACTATCTCACCTGTTTGTGGATTTATAATCTTTTCGACTGTATGCCTGCCTCTTAATTTCGTAGCCGATGAATAGTCTGAAATCTTTACTGTTTCTGTTTCGTAGAATAGCCTAATAATATCTTCATCGTTTGTATACTCATCTGACAATGCCCTTAGGAAACACGTAGCAGGTAACTTTCCGCTCTGGTCAATTCTCACGGTAAGAATATCCTTCTTCCCTACCTCCAATTCTATCCAGCTTCCTCTCTCTGGTATAATTCGACACGAGTGCAGCCTTTTTTCGGCATGAAACTCCTCGATAAAATCAATACCAGGCGAACGGTGTAATTGTGTTACAATTACCCTTTCAGTACCATTAATAATAAATTCCCCACCACCGATCATTACGGGGATTTCACCCAAATAAACCTCTTCTTCGATTGGCTCCGCTTTATTTAGCCGCAACCAAATCCTAAATGGACGGCCGTAGGTCAAGCGTAATTGCCTGCATTCGTCCTGAGTATATCGCGGCTTACCAAGCTCATATTTAATGTAATCAAGTGATAATGTCCCGTCGTAATTGCTCACGGGAAATATTTCTCTTAATATCGTTTCTATACCATAATTCTTCCTTTTGGAAGCAGGTACATCGGCTTGTAAAAAATCACGATACGCTTTTGTCTGAATCTGTACAAGGTTTTGGATTTCTATAACATCCTCAACATTGCCGTAATTACGAATTTCCATAGTTTCCTACTTTTTAAAATGAGAGGAACCACCTATTACTTGATTTCTACTTTCGCTCCCGCAGCCTCAAGCGCTTTCTTTATTTTCTCTGCATCTTCTTTCGACACTCCTTCTTTAACAGTCTTTGGAGCGCCTTCTACCAGGTCTTTAGCTTCTTTTAATCCTAAATTCGTTTCTGCCCTGACAGCCTTAATTACCTGGATTTTATTTGCACCACCATCCTTTAATATTACATCAAAGGCTGATTTTTCCTCCGCCGCAGGGGCTTTGCTCTCCGCCGCCACTCCTGCACCCGCTGGCACAGCAGCTACTGCTGCCGCTGAAACACCAAACTTCTGCTCAAAAGCCTTTACGAGTTGAGAAGCTTCAAGCAACGTCATTCCCGCCACCAAATCGAGCACCTGTGCAATTTTACCAGAAGGCTCAACAACCTTTTCTTCACTTACCTGAGTCATTTTATCCTCCTACCTTTTCAGTAATTCCACAAAAACTATTCACCACTTTTCTCTTTTTTATCTTTAATTGCCTGGAATACAGTCGCCAAGCCACGTAAAACAGCATTAAACGAACTCACAACTCCCACGATGGGAGCATTAATACCAGTAACTATTTGCGTACGTAGCACTGGCATAGTTGGTAGTTTTGCCAGGTTCTTTATGTCATCTGCGGAAAGCATCGCCCCATCAACATAACCGCCACGTAAACTGAAAGCTGGTATTTTTTTTGACCATTCGATTGTTTCTTTTGCCATAATTACCGGATCATCCTTACTTGTTGCTATGGCAGAAGGACCTGTTAGTATGTTTACAATCCCCGCAATCCCAATCTCTTTAAACGCAATCACTGCAAGCGAATTTTTAATTATTTCCAGATAAATTTTCTTTTTACGCAAATTTTTTCTTAATTCATCAAATTGTAATGAGTTTATCCCCTGATAACCAACTACTAAGTAATTGTTTGTATTGCGATATTGCGCTACCAATTCTTTTACAATATGTTTTTTTAATTCATTTGCCATTGCTCTATTTACATCCCTTCTCAGTATTTCTTATTAAACCTGTAACATTATTCCAGGGCTCATGGTTGAAGACACTGAAACCTTTTCTACAAACTCCCCCTTTGCTGACGAAGGACGTGAGTTCATAATATGCTTGACAAACGTATTTATATTTTCCTCTAAATCAGCATCTGAAAATGAAAGCTTACCAACAAGGGCTTGCACATTTCCACCTGCATCAGTTCTATATTCAATTTTACCGGCTTTAAACTCTTTTACTGCCGTTTCGACATCATCCGTTACCGTACCCGATTTTGGCGATGGCATCTTACCTTGCGGCCCAAGCACCCTCCCAAGCTTACCTACCAGTCTCATCATATCTGAAGTCGAAATTGCCACATCAAAATCAGCCCATCCGCCCTCCACCTTTTTCACCAAATCTTCGGCGCCCACTTCATCAGCCCCTGATTTTTTTGCTAATGCCGCTTTTTCTCCAGTAGCAAAAACAATTACTTTAAGGCTTTTACCAATACCCCTTGGTAATGAAATAGATCCCCTGATAAGCTGATCCGATTGCTTTGGATCAATACCCAATTTCATTGCAACTTCAACGCTTTCATTGAACTTTGCGGGTTTTAGCAACTTTAACAATTTAACAGCCTCATTTATCCCGTATTTTTTTTCCGAGTCTACGACCTTCCTGGATTCTAAATATCTTTTACTTCTTTTCGCCATATTATTACTTTCCTTTATTACTTTTTTTCAAACTACCCGAACGACCAACAGGAAACCTAATCAACCACCTTAATCCCCATATTCCGGGCAGTTCCCTCTATTATTCTAACAGCGGCATCTAAATTGTCCGCATTCAAATCTGCTAGTTTTCTTGTCGCAATTTCTTTTAATTGCTGTTTGTTTACCTGTCCGACTCTCTGCTTGTTCGGCTCAGAGGATCCCTTTGCGACACCAGCCAGTTGTTTTAATAACACAGAGGCCGGTGGAGATTTTATGATAAAAGTAAATGATTTATCTTTAAAAACGGTGATCTCTACAGGTGTTAACATGCCCTGCAAATCTTTCGTTTTATCATTAAACTGCTTAACAAATTGCCCTATATTCACTCCGTGCTGACCAAGAGCTGGTCCTACCGGTGGAGCTGGAGTTGCTTGCCCGCCCGGACATTGTAATTTTATCTTTGTTAAAATCTCTTTTGCCATGTTATGCTCCTAGTATCAAATCACTTCAACCTGCCAATATTCCAATTCAACTGGAGTTGCCCTACCAAATACCGTTAACATTACTTTTACACGGCCACTCGCAGGTAACACTTCCTCGACCGTCCCATCATAATTTTCAAATGGACCTTCTTTGACCCGGACTTTTTCACCCTCATGAAACTCTATTTTTGCACGAGGCTTTTCTTCCTTATGCTCTGCCTCAGACAGTAACTTTTCAACCTCATAAGCCGCCATTGGCACAGGTTTATTCTGCCCGCCAATAAAATCACCCGCACCAGGTGTTTCACGAATCAGAAACCAAACTTCTTTGGGTATCTGACCATGTTCATCAACTTCTACCTCGGCAATTATATAACCTGGATAAATTTTTTTCTCGGTTATCTTTTTTTTCCCACCTTTTATTTCCGACACCTTCTCGCTGGGAACCAAAACATTCGACACCAACCCCTCCAAACCCCCAGCTTTTATTCGCTCTGTCAAACCTTGCTTGACTTTATCCTCTCTATTGCTCTGTACACGCAAAACAAACCACTGTTTGGGCATCTAATTAACCTACAGAAAATATTCTCAAATAGTTTTTATGTACTGCCGTATATAATAAATATTATTCAATTTTCAACCTGGTAGGAATTAAAAGAGTTGACAGTTATGAGGAATCTCTTTCATTCTATATAAGTGCTACATGCGGATCATGCACTACCCATCCCTTAACCCAAGTTTGCTAAAATTACAGCACGCCTATATACTCCATAATTGTAGATACAAACCAATCGACCCCTAGGATAAATATCCCGATTACGATAACCGACACAATCACAACTGCCGTTGAACCGACTAGCTCATACCTCGTAGGCCAAGAAACCTTCTGAAGCTCACCCTGGGTATCAATTAAAAAACCGATCGTCTTTTTACCGCCTGCATCTAATGGACTAATTCCCGTCTCAAGACCAGCAACAAAAATACCTATCAAAAACCCCAAAATAATAAAGAGTGCAAAAGCGCTAATCAATCCCCACGTTAAGCCAATATCGACCAGCGGAACTTTAACACCTTCAGCGATATTTGGCAGGTCTATCAAAACATTATACAATGAAATAGAAGCAAAAAGCGCTAGCAACCCCAGTGCTATCCCAACAGCAATCCTGCTATATACTCCGTGTCCTCTTCTATATATTCCGAAAAACGACATACCAAACACCTCATTAATATGGCAGGCCTGGAGGGACTCGAACCCCCAACAGCCGGATTTGGAGTCCGGTGCTCTACCAATTAGAGCTACAGACCTTTATTTTAGCACTAATATATAACTTAACTAAATTCAAAGCTACTTCTTATACTCTTTATGAGCCGTATGTTTTCTACAATACTTACAAAACTTTTTCAATTCCAACTTTTCAGTCTGTTGTGTTTTTTTAGGTGTTCTATAATTTCTATTAGAACAATCTTTACATATCATTGTCACATATTCACGCATGCATGTATTCCCGATTGTTTATTCAATAATCTTAGTAACGACACCGGCGCCAACGGTCTTTCCGCCTTCTCGAATTGCAAACCTTAACCCCTCATCCATCGCCACCGCCGTCAATAACTCTACGTTTACCTTCACATTATCTCCCGGCATCACCATCT
>JACRII010000152.1 GCA_016235875.1 Planctomycetota bacterium | reverse complement strand
GCCCATGTGTGGAATCTTCAACTTCTCCTTTGTTCCATTTTCAGAAAATTTAAAACGAACCACTTTACCAGGAATAATGCCTAAACCTTCGTGTTCCCCATCCTCATACCCTTTGGAAAACAACAACTGCAACCCAAGACAAATTCCCAGGAACGGTTTGCCTGATTGGATATAATCCACAATTGGTTCTATCAATCCCCTCTGCCCAAGGCCATCCATAGCGTCACGAAAGGCACCCACTCCCGGAAGTACCAGTTTGTCTGCGTTTTTAACTTCCGTAGGATTGTCGGTAACCTTGACATCAAAACCAAACCGTTCGAAACCTTTCTCCACACTCCGGAGGTTTCCCATCCCGTAATCTACAATTACAATCATGTCAAACCTTAGCCGCCGCCTTTTGGCACTATTACAAACTCCACACGTCGGTTTTTGGCCTTTCCCGTTTTCGATTTATTGTCCGCTAAAGGCTGGTATTGTCCGAATCCAGCAATATAAACTCTGGTGGGAGAAACGCCGCATTCTTCAACCATGAAATGGAGAACGGCAGCAGCCCTTGCAGCAGATAATTCCCAGTTTGTTTTGTATTTGTCCTTTTGTCTCAGAACCGGGTCATTGTCCGTATGGCCTTCAATTCTGACTATTTCACCCGCTGCGGATGTCTTCAGTATGCCGGCGATCTTCTTGAGTGTCGCTTTGGATTGAGTACGTAACGTGGTTTGTCCGGAATCAAACAATACAGCGCCGGGCAGCAATACAGAAACAGTACCGTTCTTTATCCTTACGGTGGCCCCTGTGCCTTTTAATTTTGCTTCGAGATCCCTTCTTGTATTCTCAAGCCGATTTACCTCGCCTTCATACCTGCTCGCCTTTGATGATAAGTCTGCATTCTCCTGCTGCAGGCCGGATATGGTTTCATTCAACTGCTGATTTTCCTGCCGCAGCTTTTTCATCTGACCACAACCTGCACCAGCAATCAGCACTCCTACTATCCCAACAAGACAAAGACCACGCACCACACCATGTCCTTCTAACATATGTCCTTTCCTCCTTTCACGGTAAAGAAATTTTAACCACACAGGAATTCGGTATTTTTACGTTCGGTAGTATCATGAATGGAATCCAGAAAATAATACGACAAAAAGTTGAACATATACGTTGACAAGTCCTATAAAATAATCTTGCATAAGAATACACACCAGCGTAGCCAGCGACAAAAATGGCCCGTACGGGATTAAATGGCTTTTCTTAAATAATAACACAGGAATGGCCATCAAGAGCCCAAAAAACGGAGCAACAAAGAAGATCGACACGGCTAATTTCCAGCCCGTAATTCCGCCAATCATGCCCATGAGTTTCACATCCCCAAAACCCATGGCATCCTTCTTAAATACCCATTTCCCCAAGATACTACAGAGGAATGTCAGACCTCCTCCGGCAAGCATCCCGATCATTGATGCAATCAACGTATCTAATCGGCAGATACCAGTCAATGAAAAGTTTCTCAGGGTATTCTGAGCATCATGCAAACCTGGACATATCACGCTTAAAACAAGAGCAACCGGAATACCAACAAACGTGACCTCGTTGGGAATAATAAACAACTCAAGGTCTACAAAGGTCGATATAATCAGGGCGCTACAAAGAGCTGAGTAACAAATAAAAATGCAGGCTGATTCGTGTCTGTATTGGATAAATACGTAACATAGATGTACAAACACATACCCTGTCAGTAACTCTACGAGCGGATAACGTATCGGGATTTTAGCCTTGCAAGTCCGGCAGCATCCCCTCAGAACTACATAACTTAATACAGGGACATTATCATACCACCGGATGGGTGTATTACAATTCGGGCAAAATGAACGAGGCGATACCAGAGATTTTTTCTTGGGGATTCGATAGATACAGACGTTTAAGAAACTGCCTGTTATCAACCCCACGACAAAAAATAAGAACAGCAAACTTGGATCAGCCGCATCCAAGAAATTTTTCTGGATATCAACCCCTCCCTTATAAAATGGTAATTGTTTCAAGCATATTAATGAAAATATCTTAAGGAATCCTATCAAATCAAGTTGGCAATTGCAAGATTAAAAGCTGTAACCAATCTTTATTGTACGGATTGTGTAGTTATCTGAGGTAATTGTAATACTGCCAAGGCAAAAAACCTTGTATCCACACTATTTCCAGAAGAAACCAAAATTTATAGTATATGACTTGAATAAGTCAGATTTTGTGTTAAACTACCTCTGTATTTTTTATAGTCAAAGGATGTATCTCGAATGGTAGAAATGGATAATGTAATTTCTGTAATTCTCGGTGGAGGACGTGGGACAAGGCTCTATCCCTTGACAAAAGAAAGATCGAAACCTGCTGTCCCGCTGGCTGGCAAATACAGGATTATAGACATTCCCATCAGTAATTGCCTGAACTCTAACCTCAATAAGATTTACGTACTCACACAATTCAATTCGGCATCTCTTCATCGGCATATAACACGGGCATATAAATTCGATAACTTTTCCAGGGGTTTTATTGAAATCCTTGCGGCAACCCAGACCATTGATAGTATGAACTGGTATCAGGGCACTGCTGATGCCGTTCGTCAAAACCTTCGTTTTTTCAATCAGCCTAATATTGATTTTGTTTTGATCCTCTCCGGTGACCAGCTTTACCGGATGAACTATCAAGAGGTCATAAAAATGCATATCGCAAGCGGTGCGGAAGTGACCGTCTCGGCAATTCCCGTGGAAAGAAAAGACGCTTATCATTTAGGCATCCTGAAGGTAGACGAACAGGGACGTATTATTGATTTCTTCGAAAAACCAAAGGAGGAAAAGGTTATTGATTCTCTTTCCCTTGCTGCATCTGCTTTTGACAGGCGCGGTATAAGCGCTAAGGGTCGCACCCTTCTTGCCTCAATGGGTATTTATATATTTAATCTTGAGGTGTTGAATGACGTATTAAAGGAAACAAATAAATCTGATTTTGGTAAAGATATTATTCCGGAAATAATAAAAAAACGCCGTGTATTTGCTTATTTCTTTGATGGTTACTGGGAGGATATAGGAACAATAAAGTCATTTTATGAAGCCAATCTGAATTTAGCTTCAGTTACCCCCAATTTTGATTTATTTGACGAGAAAGCGCCAATCTATACCAACCCGCTTTCCTTACCCGGCTCCGTCATTAATAATTGCAAGATTACCCAATCAATTGTTGCGGATGGGTGCATTATCAACGATGCAGAAATACAGAATTCTGTCATTGGGATAAGAAGCATCATTGGTAAAAATACGGTAATTCAAAACTCTATTATCATGGGTGCGGATTACTATGAATCGGAATCTAACACACGGATGAACAGGTTTAAGAAAGTACCGGATATCGGAATTGGCAATAATTCCCGTATCACAGGGGCTATTATCGATAAGAACGTCCATATCGGTGAAAATGTGAAAATAGAAAATGTCAATAAAGTAGAACACATCATTGCTGATAATTACATGATCCATGATTATATCGTCATCATACCAAAAGGCAGTGTTATTCCATCAAATACTGTTATCTAGTCCTATGGTAAAAAAACATAAAGCCCTCCTTGGTTTTCCTTTGTAAAAGGGAGATTTCTGATGTCATTTGGAAGCAAAGGATTCCTTAAAATTTCATAATATTTTGAATACCCCTGAAATCGTATATGTCGGAAACGCATAATTTATTTCGTTCGGTAAGAGTTATCAGCGTCTGTACTTTCTTAAGCCGAATACTTGGACTTGTAAGGGATATGATATGCGCCAGCATCTTTGGTACAGGCATGGTTTGGGATGCCTTTGCCGTTGCCTTCAAGATTCCAAACCTGTTCCGACGCCTCTTTGGCGAAGGCGCTCTCAGCGCTGCCTTCATTCCCATCTTCACAGAACACATTGAAAAACGCGGCAAGGCAGAAGCCATGGCCTTTGTCAATGTCGTAGCTACAGTCCTCATTATTATTTTAGGTGGACTTGTATTCTTGGGTGAAGGTTCTTTCTTCGCCATTCCCAGGATATTCCAGGTGCAGGAAAAGTGGCAACTCGTTTTCAAACTATCCATCATTATGTTTCCCTATGTCTTTTTTATCTGTCTGGTGGCTTTTATGGGGGCGGTACTGAACACCCTTCACCATTTTTTCATGCCTGCTTTCGCGCCTGTCGTTATGAATATATGCTGGATTTTGGGGGCTGTTTTAGCTCCTTACACAGGAAAAACACTTGAAAAGATGATCTACGCGGTTGCCATTTCTACCTTTTTATCCGGCCTCGTTCAGTTGATCGTTCATTTCCCGGTTTTACGGAGAAAAGAATTATACTACCGGCCTGTTTCCCGATTTTCAGATCCAGGCTTGAAGTTGGTGTTAACTCGCATGGGTCCCGTTGTCTTTGGGCTGGCTGTCGTTCAGATTAACGTTCTCGTTGATAGCATCATTGCCGTCGGATTCTCCGCTCCTCAGGGCGGATCGGGCTATTTCCATTTTGCAGGAATGGCTATCCACTATCCAATGAAAGCCGGCGCCGCCTCTGTGCTGTATTACAGCGATCGATTAATACAATTCCCTTTAGGTGTCTTTGGTATTGCCATGGCCACGGCGGTTTTCCCACTTTTTTCCACCCATGCGGTACGTGAGGACTGGAACAATTTTTCAACCACCTTCAACAGGGCATTAAAATTTATGCTCTTAATCGGTATTCCTGCATCCCTGGCCATAATCATGCTTCGGGAACCCATCATCGACCTCATTTACCGGAGGAAACAGTTTGACGCAGTGTCTGCATACAGGACATCGCGCGTTATTCTCTTTTATGCCATTGGGATTTGGGCATACTGCGGTCTCCATGTGTTAATTCGTGCGTTTTATTCAGTCAAAGACACAATCACACCGGTAAAAATTGGAGCAATATGCGTGGGTTTGGATTTTGTCTTGAATCTTTCTCTCATCTGGATATTGCAGGAAGGCGGTTTGGCGCTTTCAACGGCCATCAGCGCCATTGTCCAAATTATTATTTTAACCGTCATCTTACAAAAAAGACTCCGCATTAAGATAGGAAGAGAGGTTGTCGTCTCGCTCCAGAAAACCGTGGTTGCCTCGATAGCAATGGTACTGGTGTGCTGGTTTGTCTTAAAAATGTTTCCCGTTTCGGATGGAGGCGGCAGTCTTTATTTTAAAGCACTTCGCCTATTCGCCCCGATGACCGCTGCATTTGCTGCATTTGCTGTCACATCTATCTTACTCAAATCAGAAGAATTTGGCAACCTGGTAAGACTCTCCTTAAGAAAATCATAATTTTTAAGTATGGGCAAATGAGAAATTTAAACAGAGTGGGTGAGGGGACTTTCCCTCCCTTGCCTGTCCTGAGCAAAGCCGAAGGAATGGGAGGGATCAAGGGAGGGGGATATATAATAAACGCAATAAATATGGTTACATGCAAATGTCCTTGCGAGGGCGATAGCCCAAAGCAATCGTTCGACTGAGCTCACGTCGAAGTCTCGAAGGTTTGGATTGCTTCGCTATCGCTCGCAATGACAACTTTCTTATTGCGTTCACTATAGTATTACCCCGTAAAAACTTCGTTTTCTCTGGCGGTTAAAAAATATCCTTCGATTTAATATTATACCTTTTCAGCATGCGCTGGAGGTATTGACGCTCTATTTCGCTCTCTTTGGCTGCGTTTGTCACATTACCACTATTTTTATTCAACACATTCGTTATGTATTTTACATTGAATCCGTCGAGCGCCTTCCGGCGTGCATCTTTATAAGGTTGGGAAAGCAATTCATCTCCAAGACCCCCGGATAATCCCTCCTTTTTTACCAACGGCAAAATAACATTTAAAGATATTATGTCTTCCGTGGTAAGGGTAATTGCTCTTTCTATGACATTTTCAAGTTCACGGACATTCCCAGGCCAGTTGTAATTATAGAATTCCTTTTCTACTTCGGGCGAAATCCCTTTGATCTGCCTGTTTTCCTTTTTGTTATACTTTTCGATGAAATGTTTCACCAGGAGCGGAATATCCTCTTTCCTATCACGTAATGGAGGCATCTTGATATTGATTACATTTAAACGATAATACAAATCCTCGCGAAATTCCTTTTCTTGTACCCCCTGCAACAAGTCCTGGTTTGTTGCGGCAATAATACGCACATCCACCTTCTTGGTAACGGTGTCGCCCAGTGAAATAAACTCTCCTTCCTGTAAAACCCTTAAAATCTTTGCCTGCACTGATTTTGGGATATCACCAATCTCATCCATAAACAGGGTGCCGCCGTCCGCCTCTTCAAAAAGGCCTTTTTTGTCTTTGATAGCGCCGGTAAATGC
>JACRII010000150.1 GCA_016235875.1 Planctomycetota bacterium | reverse complement strand
TTTATAGATTTTTAACAAACAATTATATATAACAAATTTTTCTGCTTTAGACAAGCATTCAATGAACACTATAAAAGTGCTTGACACCCTATGACAGAGATGCTACGATTATTTTGTTTCGGCATCAAAATTTTTATAAAACATTTTAAGGAAAAGCGTAAGTATTGCCTCTAATTACAGCAGCATTTAACTATTAAACAACGATTCACATAACAATCCTGAAGGTTTATATCATAAAGTTATAGTCTAAAACAGAGAAAAAAGTAAATAAACGTTGTCTAAAGATATTCCTGTAGTTTTGATCATTGGTAAACAAAATGTCGGTAAGACCACACTTATTAAACGTATTATACCCCGACTGAAGAAAAAGGGATATCGTGTCGGCACCATTAAGTACAATATTCCTTATTTTGAAATTGATTACCAGGGAAAGGATACTTATACATATTACAAGGCCGGGGCGGATGTAGTTTCTATATCCTCACCGGAAAAACTGGCAATCATTAAACGGGTAAACCGAAGACCGCCGTCAATAAAAGATATCATGAAAGATAATTATTGCGATGTTGACGTCGTGCTTGTCGAAGGGTATAAAAAGTGGCGATACCCTTACATCGAGATCTATAATGACCACAGACACATGGAATCGGCAGTCAAAGAGCGTAAAAACCATTTAAAGATTGCAAGCGAAACAAAGACCGTGTCTCCCATACCAACTTTTAAAAAAGACGATTTGAAGAACATCTTAAAATTTATAGAATCAAAAATAAATGGATAAACTCGATTGGAGGTGATGAGTATTTCTGGTAAACATCATGAAATTTATTACGAATCAAAAGTATTCCGTAACTTTTACTGCTCAACAAGGTAAGATTTTTAGGAGGATATTTCGTTGAAAAAGATTTTTAGTTATTGTGCAATCCCTGTTGCAACGATGTTTGGTTTATATCTTGGGTTTGCCAGTTCTACGGTAAATGCAGGAGATGTCAGCAAAATTTACAAAGAAACCTGTGAGTTATGTCACGGTCCGGATGGCAAAGGCAGCGAGGCTGGAAAACAATTCGGCGTACCTGACTTTTCGAGCGCTGACTATCAAAAGTCCAGGACAGATGCACAGATGAAGGAATCAATGACCAATGGCACAAAGAATCCCAACTATGTAAAACTCTCAGACCTTGGGGTTGACCTTGCAGACCTTGACGCCCTCATCAAAGTAGTTCGAGGATTTTCCAAATAAATTAAAACCCATCCACGGGTTTTAAATAACACGATTAGAGCATAGAAGGGTAGAATATAAAATATTCTACCCTTTTCTTTTGTGTATGCAGGTTGAACATGCATGGAGAAATAATAAAAATCGATGGTTCTTTTGGTGAAGGTGGTGGACAAATCCTGCGTACCGCCCTTTCACTATCAGCAATTACCCAGACTCCCTTCGAGATATATAACATCCGTGCCAATAGAAAAGTGCCCGGACTCAGCCACCAGCACCTCCAGGCAGTCAACTCCACAGCCCAAATCTGCAATGCGGAGGTTGTAGGAAATCAACTCCGATCCACAGACCTCAAGTTCTACCCGGGGGAAACACAGGCCGGTACGTATCACTTCAACATCGGCACCGCAGGTTCTGTCTCTCTTGTTTTACAAACCATCTTCTACCCACTGAGTCTGGCGAACAAACCTTCTTCCATTACCATTATCGGGGGCACACACGTTACCCACAGTCCCTGCGTTGATTACCTCAAGCAGCAGTGGTTGTACTTTCTCAAAAAGATTGGCTTCGATGCAGAGATACAAACTCTTAAGGCCGGATTCTACCCACGCGGCGGCGGTGAGATTTTTGTTACAATAAACCCGTCAAATCCGCAGCACCCACTATGGATCAACGATAGAGGAAAACTCATTCAAGTAGAAGGGTTGTCTACAGTAAGTAACCTGGATGTAAACATTGCACAACGACAGCAGTTACAGGCAGAAAAAAGGTTTCTAGGACAAAACATACCCCACGAAATATTTTTAAGTGAAATTCCATCATTTGGAAAGGGAACTATGCTCCTGCTCGTTGGGAAATTCGAATGTAGCCAGTGTTGTTATTTTGGCTTAGGTGCGATTGGTAAGCGCGCTGAAACCGTTGCCGATGACGCCTGTAATGAATTCTTCACTTTTCTAAAAACCAGGGGCACAATTGACGAATATCTTGCCGACCAACTCATACTCCCCCTCGCTCTTACGAAAGGAACATCACAATTTATCACACCCAGAATCACGCAACATTTGCTAACGAACATGGAGATTGTAAAGTTGTTTTTGCCCGTGACTATCGATATCTCTGGAAACTTAAATGAGGAAGGGATTATAATAATCCATTCTAAGTAAGACAGTTTCAAGTAAAATGATATGTGTATCAATAATGCAAATCTAAAAATTTTGAGTTCCTAAAAAAATAAAAATGTCAAAACCCATTGACAATGACATAAGAAAACTTGCCGTATCCGAACAGGATAAAAACATAGTCGTAACGGCCGGCGCCGGAACGGGCAAGACCACACTTCTCGTTAATCGAATGTTACATCTGCTTTTAGGCCATAAAAGGTTCCAAACGGAAGAAAGCCCCATTCTCAGGATAGTTGCTATGACCTTCACAGAAAAGGC
>JACRII010000151.1 GCA_016235875.1 Planctomycetota bacterium | reverse complement strand
CAATCTGAATGAAGACGTTCTCGATGCACTGAGAGACTCTTATGAAGCGGAGGTCTCTCCGGTTGCCAAGGAGGTATTTGCAGAGTTATTAGAGAATGCAAAGATCGCTCATGAATGCCAGATGCCTCTATGCCAGGATACGGGGGTTGCAGTCGTTTTTGTCGAGATAGGGGAGGACATAGAGATCGTTGGCGGTCGTCTTTATGATGCTATCCATGAAGGTATTCGGGAGGGATATAAAAAGGGTTTCTTGAGAAAGTCCATGGTGAAAGACCCGCTTAACCGGATCAACACAGGCGATAACACACCAGCCATTATCCATACAGAATTTACCCCGGAGAATTACTTAAAAATTACCTTTATGGCTAAGGGTGGCGGATGTGAAAACATGAGCCGGCTTGCGATGTTGACCCCAGCCGATGGCAGAGAAGGTGTTATTAATTTCGTGGTAGAAACTGTAAAGATAGCGAAGGCAAATCCATGTCCACCCATTATTGTTGGCGTTGGGATAGGTGGGACATTTGATTATGCAGCCCTTTTAGCCAAAAAGTCCCTTTTGAGACCTCTGGGAACTAAACACATTGATCCTGACACTGTAAATTTAGAAAACGAGATGTTGGAAAGGATCAACAATTCAGGCATTGGCGCACAGGGGCTGGGGGGCTGGGTTACAGCTATGGCCGTCCATGTGGAACGACATCCCTGCCACATAGCAAGTTTGCCGGTGGCTGTTAACATTGAATGTCATGCGCATAGGGTTAAAACGGTTACATTGGTGCCTTATTAAAACTGTGTTAATTCTTAAAAAGTTGGCTAATTAAATGGCTAAATGGCTTAATGGTTAAATGGTTGATGGTTTATTATGGATAAAGAATTTTTACAATTAAATGATGTCCCGCCATATAAAACCGCACTTAAATTAAGTAACTATGTTTGGGAAATTGTCATAAGATGGGATTACTTTGCTAAAGATACAGTTGGAAAACAATTTGTAAAAGCAGTTGATTCTATTTCGGCAAACATTGCTGAAGGCTTTGGCAGGTATTTTAAAAAGGATAAAATAAATTTTTATCGATATAGTAACGGTTCAGTGAAAGAATCGTTTGATTGGAATGAAAAAGCTAAAGTTAGAAATCTTATAAACAAAGATGAATATCAACATATTTTTGGTGAGTTGCAGAAATTACCAAAAGAAATCAACCAATTAATCAAAATAACGAATAACAAATTAGCAAAATAACCATCTAACCATTTTAACCATGCAGCCATTTTTTTATTTTGTATGTCAAATGTAATACATTTAAAAACATCCTTAACAGACGATGATGTTGTAAATCTCAGGATTGGAGATAGGGTCAGTATCAGTGGAATTATTTACACAGCCAGGGATGCTGCGCATAAACGGCTGGCGGAACTTATCGACGATGGCAAGGAATTACCCTTTGATATTCGGAATCAAATTATCTATTATGTAGGCCCGAGTCCTGCACGACCAGGCAGACCCATTGGTTCTTGTGGGCCTACCACAAGCTATCGCATGGACGTGTATACACCGAAGTTATTGGCAAAAGGTCTGAAGGCAACCATTGGCAAGGGTAATCGCTCTGAAACCGTTATCGAAGCCCTGAAGCAGTATAAGGCGGTCTATTTCGCCGCCACCGGCGGCGCTGCCGCGTTGCTCGCAAGGGCCGTAAAAAAGGCGGAAATCGTGGCGTACGAAGACCTGGGTGCGGAGGCTATTATGCGGTTAGAAGTAGAAAATTTTCCTGTAGTGGTTGCCAATGATATATATGGGAATGATTTATTCACGGAAGGGGTTGCGAAATACAAAAGAGAATGAAGATTGGAAAACGAGAAGGAAAGGGGTTAGACATGCTTGATAAATGCTATTTTTGCAAGGCTGATGTAGATCAACAACTGGTTACTATTGACTATCGTTGGGGGGATACTCTTGTAATTATTAAAGATGTTCCAGCAGCAGTTTGTCAACAGTGTGGGGAAAAATACCTGTCAAGTAGTGTTTATAAGGAGTTGGAGAGGTTGGCAAAAAGTAAAAACCACATAATGGATAAGATGACAGTTGATGTTTTAGTTTTTGAGGAAAGTTCTGCTGTTTAATGGTTTACACAAAAATTCTTAGATCTTTTTATATTATAAAGTGATTAAAAATTAAGGTAGAAAAGGTATAAGACATGAAAAAAATTTTATATATTGTGTTGGACGGTTTAGGTGATGGGCATTATCCTTGTAAGGAAATTGGCAATCGTACGCCTCTCGAAGCGGCGGCTACACCCACTATGGATATGTTGGCGCGAGAAGGGCAGACGGGACTGATGTACACCGTCGGAAAGGGGATTGCGCCTGAATCTGACATTGCGGTCATCAGCATCCTGGGTTATGATGCAATGAAGTATTATACAGGGCGCGGCCCTTTAGAAGCGCTTGCCGTGGGATTGAAAATCAAAGACGGCGATCTTGCCTTCCGTGCAAACCTTGCCACCAGAGGAACGGGAAGGCAAATAAGGGATCGCCGTGTGGGAAGGAATCTTTCTACCGAAGAGGCCACGCAACTCTGTGAAGAGATTAATAAGAAGGTAAAATTAGATTCCATACCCGCTACATTTACCTTTAAAAATACCCTCGAATATAGAGGCGTATTGGTCGCTCGTGGCGTTAAGAACAAACTCTCCGGATACGTAACGAATACCGACCCGGCGTATACAAAACACGGTCTTTTAGGCGTTGCAAAGGAAACAGGCACTTATGAGAACATTGTTGAATATTGTATGCCCGTCCACGATTGCCCGGACATTAATGCGGCCTATCGTTCTGCGCTCCTTGTGAATGAGTTTACTTTGAAAAGTTGTGAGGTGCTGGATCAATCCGAGGTTAATAAAAAACGTATCAAGAAGGGATTACTCCCAGCAAACCTTGTATTATTGAGGGACGCGGGTGATCATCTTCCCAAGCTTCCCGCGATAAAAAATAAATTCAAGAAAAATTTTGGGTGTTTTGTAGAAATGCCGACAGAAGAGGGCATTGCCTTGCTGACCGGCATGAGGATAGTTCCCATACCACCGCCCACGAAAGACCTGGAAAAGGATTATACCCTGCGTGCCAATATGACCATCAAAAATATGAAAAAATATGATGGACTTTATATCCATATTAAAGGGCCGGACGTGCCCGGACACGACGGCGACGCTATCAAGAAAAAGACCATTATCGAAGCGATTGACCGATATTATCTTACGCCATTAATAAACAGTATAGACCTTGATAAAACCATTGTTGCAGTTACAGCCGACCATTCAACGCCATGCCGGTTAAAGTCTCATTCCGATGACCCTGTTCCGTTACTGATTAGCGGTGGAAACATTAAGCCGGACACAACAAAATCCTTTTCGGAAAAGACCTGTTTATCCGGTAAAATAGGGAAAATCAACGGCACTCAGCTTATGCCGCTCCTGGTCAAATATGCAAATGCAAACAAATAAAGAGACGTGGTTGAAATGGGGAATAATTTCTTGCGGCATAATCTTCTGTGTTGGGTTAGCAGTGGTCTTGATTATTCCGGCATTTATTTCGGGAGATTTTATAAGACAGAAGGTTACCCGGATATTAGATGATAGATTCAAATCAGTCCATCAGGTTGGGGCATTTTCTTTTCACTGGCCCAGTCGGATTAATATTTCTTATATCATCATCCAGAAGCAGGAAGAAAACGGGGAGGAGCCGATAAAACTCGAGGAGATTCAAGGTACGTTAAAATTACTCCCTCTGTTCTTTAAAAAAATTGTTGTTAAAAAAATTTCCATACGAGAGATTAATTATGAAAATCGATTATTGTTGAAAAATCTCGTTACTGACAAATTTTCATTTAACAATGGTGTTGTTTCCACCCGTGCACGATTAAGCGTGAATGAAGGGCCTACGGCCATTAAAGGAATGATTGATCTCCGTCAAAAAAAGCCGACATGTGACCTTTCGATAGAAGCAAAAGATATTCACATTACCCAGGATATCCCGTTTCTCAGCATATTGCCGATATTTGCAACAAAGGATGGGGAAGCAGGTGGGATTCTAAGCCTCAAAGGGTATTTGCGCGGGAAGGGGCTGGGCAGGGAAATCCTCAACAAAAAGCTTGTTGCTGACATGAAACTGGAAGTAAGAAATGGATACATTAGAGGCAATAAATTATTGTCTTCCATATTGGAAATCATAGGGGTAAAGGGCGCGTATTCATTTGATTCGATGGAAGCCGTAATCCAGATAAAGGACGGCAGGATTTCTACGCCGAAAATGGATATTCAGAGCCAACTCTTGAGCCTGAATGCGTTCGGTGTGACCAAATTTGATGGTTCTATCTCTTATGATGCCACCGTTAGATTTAGTAAAGAATATATGGGCAAGGATATGGAAAAAATCGCAGGCTTACTTTTAAAGGAAAATGCGTTGCCGATAGAAATACGGGGCACGACGAAAGACCCGAAGGTCTCGGTAAAACTACCCAAGGAGAATCTGGAGAATATCGTCAAGGGATTGGTAAATGATTTCTTGTCGAATCCAAAAGAGAAACGTAAGAAGGAAAAGAAATGAGTTGGATTGATTACACAATCTTTGCCGTCCTGTTCTTCTCCACAGCCCTGGGGCTTGCCAGCGGTCCGGTGCTTCAACTCTTGAGAATCGGTTGTTTACTGCTCTCCTTCTTCGCAGCAATCTTCTTCCATAGCATTTTAGTCGGCATTTTGAAAGGCATCTTCACGCCCTCTACCGCAAGCTTATTAAGTTACTTTGTCGTCTTTGGGGTTGCGTTCATTGCCACGTACATCTTCACAGACATACTCAAGAGGATTATGGGCAGGTGGAAGATGGGGTTTGGACTCAGGCTGTTTGGCGCATTGTTAGGGATTCTGAAGGGACTTGTCTTTTGCGGCGTAATAATCTTTGGCGTCCTGTTATTTTGTGCTAAACCAACATGCGATATGGTCAATGCCTCAAAGATTGCAAACCAGATTGGGAAAGGGATGCAGACCATAGTCTCTATCGTTCCGGAAAGTGTATCGAACAAGGTCAGGGGTTATGCTGAGGAAATCAGGAAAAAGAAATTGCCAAAAGATGCAAAGCCGGAGCAGCCAAACAAGGACGAAGAGTTTAAGTCATCGCCGTGACCGGCACACCCACTTATGCAAAGGGCTTCTGACACCTAAGATATTCTTTGCGGCAACATGGGTATAAATCATCGTGGTTTGAAGATTCTTGATTCTATTGGTTTGTGTTTGACAACTGATACGGCACGACATAATATGCTGACATTTTTAGAATAAAGATAAAAATGAATGTTAGACGTCAAAGAGAGAGTCGTCCATGAGCCAATCTGAAGACTGGCTAATACAAGAGGATATGGTTTGCTTCGCGGACCGTGCAGCGCGTCTGGATTGGATTGCCGCGATTATGCCTACAGCAGAGTACCTCACATTTCCTAGCGGCTTAATGGCCAAATATCTCTTTGAAGAAGCCAGGTATTGCTTTGTCTACGGTCAGTTTCTAGCAGTGATCGTTCTCGGGCTAGCGTTTCTCGAAAAGACGCTTGCCTCACGGTTTTTCATGGCAGGCCGAAATGACTTAGAGCGAGCAAGTATTTCGAGGCTGCTACATGAAGCGAGGAATAAGGCTTGGCTTACGGAAGATGAGTATGAGAAGCTAGAGCGAATTCGACTTGCGCGCAATCCTGTCGCTCACTTCCGAGCCCCTTTAGCTGAGGACTCCATAGAGTTCCGGGCATTGGGCAAAGAGAACCACCCCTACTCTGTAATCGAGCAAGATTCTCGCGATGTCATCGAGGCTGTGATGCACATGCTGGGCAGGAATGCCGTCTAACCAGGGTGTGCAGCCGACCGCTTACAGCGTCCGCTCGTGCCTCGCTCCCGCTTCCGGCGGCTGATACTTGGCGTTAGACCGCCCTTGCTAAATGGTTTCAAGAAACAAAAATATGAGAACATTTCTTAGTTCGACATATGTTGACTTAATAGAACATCGCAAAGCGGCGATTGACGCCATAGAACGTCTTGGGCATCAAGTGAGACGAATGGAAATATTCGGAGCACGTCCACAAGAACCTCAAGACGCTTGTTTTGCTGAAATAGAGTCTTGTGATTTCTTTTTCGGGATATATGCCTATCGGTATGGATTTATTCCACTTGGTTCAGAATTTTCCATAACCGAATTAGAATTTGAACATGCTAAAAAATTCAACAAGCCCGTATTTTCTTATAGAGGATCTTTTAAAATATCAAATCTGTTTCAATCCTTTCCATAAAATCAGAAATCAAAGTTGGGCAGGGCGAAAGCGATACTCACCAGTACCATAGCTTTCCCAGAAATGTTGGGTTTCGTTCCTCAACCCAACCTACGGAACTATAATCAACTCCTAACAAGGATATGCGGCCATGTCTTGATTAGCAGAAATCTCTTGCCTTATCTGTTTAACAGGTGGTATTTTTAAATCATTGCGTAAAGCCTTATTTAACGAAAAATGTTAATGGAATGCTTGATTAATGTTAACGTAATTGGTTATATTTATGAAGGGTTAAATTGTAACGGTATTGTAGGTATTTTATTTATCGAGGAGACAATAGCAATGATTTATAAAGGGAGAATAATAACAGATCCAGCAATAATGCTTGGTAAGCCTATCATTAAAGGGACGCGGATAACCGTTGAACATGTTCTGAGAAAGCTATCGGAAGGTATGACCGTAGAAGAATTATTAGAGGTATATCCGCATCTCACAAAAGAGGATATCTTAGCTGCGCTTTCATATTCCGCAGACGTAATTGAACGGGAGGAATTAATTGCCACCTAAAATCCTTGCCGATGAAGATGTTGATTTTCGGCTAATAAAAAATCTAAGGACTAAAGGTTTTGAGGTTATTAGTGTTCTAAAAGATTATCAGGGCTGACAAATCCGTTTCAATCCTTTCCATAATTTGAGATAGTTTCTTGTCCGATCAGCTTTTTCATCACATCTCCCAGCCTGTAATAAAAACCTGCCGTGTGTAAACTCGTTGGGAATTTGAGCACTTCGTAATCGTAACGATGCATAAACTCGTGGATGAGGGTATCGAGGAATGTCTTCGGGGCAAGTACGGCCTCCCGTATTGCCATCTTTCAGGGAATGGTTCTGCCGTTTGTCATTTACCGTGAGTTGTGGTACAGGAATTGACAAATATCGAGCCATCTCCTCTAATAACACTTGTCCCAGAACCTGTCTTTCTGATGCATCCGTCGAAGTTAAGAGTCTTTTTGTATAGTGTGTTGCT
>JACRII010000149.1 GCA_016235875.1 Planctomycetota bacterium | reverse complement strand
CCTTCCTGTTTTAAAAAAGAAATATCCACAGTCTTATGTTACCTGGATTACGGATAAATCTTCATTGCAAGTCCTGGAGGAAAATCCTTACATTGATCGTTTACTAACGGCAAATTACGAAAACGCCTTGCGTCTCCAGGTTGAAAAATTTGACGTAATGATATGTCTTGATAAGGACACGGTGGCTTCCAGCCTTGCATCTATTGTTAAGGCGGACAAGAAACTGGGTTTTGCCCTCTCCGGGAAGGGACTTCTTTATCCCTTGAACAAAGAAGCGGACTACCTGTTTCGTCTAGGAGTTTCAGATGAACTCAAGTTTCGCCAAAACAAAAAAACCTACCAGCAACTCATCTTCGAAGCCCTTGGATTGGAGGAAAAACATGGGGAATACGTAATTAACCTTCCACAGAAATACATATCTTATGGTGAGCGGTTGATGAAGCAATGGGGGATTAATAATGGCAAGCTGGTTATTGGCTTAAATACAGGCGCCGGGAAGAGGTTTGCCACAAAGCGATGGGAAGTTGGCGGTTTTGTTGAACTTGCCGACCGGTTGTCAAAAGACCTGAAGGCACAGGTGGTGCTCCTTGGCGGCCCTGAGGAAGTTGAGCGAAATGAAGAGATCGCTTCTAAAACAAAGAGCAAGGTAATAGATAGCGGATGTCATCACAGTTTGAGGGAATTTATGGGATTGTTAAATCAGTGTCATCTGGTCGTTACGGGGGATACCCTCGCCTTGCACCTGGCCATCGCTTTGAAAAAATTGATTGTTACCTTTTTCGGTTCCACCTGTCATCAGGAAATCGACCTTTATGACCGTGGTAAAAAGTTGGTTGCTGATGTGCATTGCGCCCCGTGTTATAAGGGAAATTGCGATACGATGATTTGTATGAAAGGTATAAGCGCCAATGACGTATTCCAGGCTTGTAAAGAGATATTGAAGGCGAATACCTTATTGTAAGTATCTGTCTGACGTAAGAAAAAACGCTTCTTCTTATTTCCTTTACGAACAGAAAGGCGCAAGATATGGGAAAATGGTCTCTGGCACAGAAATTCGTTTTGTTTCTATGCATATTTTTTATATTTTCTGATGTTGCCTTTTCCGAGGGAAATGACGCTATAATCCTGCCGAAATATTTTATGAAAACGGAAAAGGAAGCTAAAAAAGGAGGCGGAGTCGAAAAGAAGATCAGTGGTCTATTGCAACTGCAAATTCAATTAAAAAAAAGTTACAGAGAGCAGCCGACATCTGAGAGAATAAAGGCCATGCAAAGGATGGGCATGAAAACGGCGGAAATAGATAAACAACTGGTTTACATCCATTTGAAAAGAAAATTAAGCCCATCGAGAGTTGCGTCTTTAAAAGAAATTGGGGTCATCGTGCATGAAGATTCATGGATACCTCCTGTCAAAAACCATCCTACTGGCTATATTATAGCAAGCATACCTATCGACCGGTTATATGATGTAGCCAGGAAATCCTTCATTATTAAGCTTGAAACAGCCGAACAGATGTTGCTGCCTAAAAACGATGAGGCGGCAAAGAGTATTTATGCAAACAATGTCTGGGAAGATTACGGATACAGTGGCACCGGGGTTAGAGTTGCAGTCCTGGATTCAGGATTAGACACAACCCATAAGGATATTCCTACACCGGTAGCCAGCAAGGATTACTCAAATTATCCATCCCTTGATGATACCATTGAAAATCAAATCACAGAACACGGCACCCATGTGACGGGCAGCGCTCTGGGGCGTGGTACGCTGTCAAACGGGAAATACAAAGGCATGGCCTACGGTGCCGACCTAATCTTTCTCAAGGTTGGAAATGATTCAAGCGGTGGGGCTTCAACAGCGGCTATCTCATCGGCCATTAGGGATGCGGTAGATGTTTATGAAGCCAATATCGTAACAATGAGTTATGGCGGCTTTAATACGTATAATGACGGTAGTGAAGAAGAATGTCAGGCTGTTGATTACGCCTTCAGCAAAGGAGCATTGGTGTTTATTTCGGCGGGAAACGAGGCCGACAGTGGTTTGCATTATTCAGGTACGGTCACTGCTCATAGCACAACTGATTTTATTAAAATTACCGTAGAAAACACGAGCCAGGCGTCCTTATATTTTTATCTGAATTGGTTCGATGGCAAGGGAACAACCAATAATCTTGATTTAAGCATATATGATGCTGATAAGATAGATCTGGCGTCAAATGTTTCTCAATCCCCTGAAATAGAAAGTTCAAGAGGCACCGAGGCTGAATTGGTTTACTTTAATCTTAATGTCTCAGCACCAGCCACGTTTTTCTTGAAAGTAAAGAATAATTCAAATAGTGAACAGTTTTACCACATCTATTCTTACGACGATAACGCTACCTTTGAGAATGCAGACCTTAGCTATACCATTAATTCGCCGGCAGCGGCTGACAATGCGATAGCAGTGGCATCTTATGTAACAAGACCGTCATGGACTGATTATAAAGGGCATAATTGGTCTTATTCGATTAATAATACAGCCGGAACTATTTCCTCATTTAGCAGCCGTGGTCCCAGGATTGATGGTGTGAAAAAACCCGATATTGCCGCCCCAGGACAGGGGATTATTTCAGCAAGAGATAAGATTGTTACCTGGCCGGGAAGCGAAGATGATTATGTGATTGATAATGATGGTGTAAACGACGGCGAAGGGCCTGCCGATTATCTTTTAAGTCAGGGAACAAGTATGGCCTGTCCCATTGCGGCAGGGGCGGGGGCATTGTTGATGGAGTCCAACTCTTCATTAAAGGGAAATCCAGAAAGTGTCAGAAATGCCCTGTTTCAAACTGCAAGTAATAATGGAGAACAAAATAATACCGATGGGTATGGTTACCTAAATGTGCTCAATGCACTAAACTACATAGCAAGCACAACTCCATCATCAACGCCAACACCTTTAACATCGCCGACACCTACATCATCCCCTACACCGGGAGGCAATGGCTTCCTTTCTGGGACTGTATATGATCAAGATAATTTCCCATTGGAAGGGGTTACGGTAACCATTATAGGCAATAGTTCTTCAGATAGTATCGATACCAACGAAGATGGTTATTATGAATTCTACGATCTTGCTGCAGGAGATTACATACTTACATACGAGAAAGATGGATACCAGGGCCAGACCAGGAATATAAGCCTTGGGGAAGGAGAAACACTAGGCATCGAAACGATTACTCTGGAACTAATCGAAAGGGGTAGTATATCTGGACATATTGTAAATACTAAAGGTGATCCCGTTGAATCAGCAAAGATGAAACTCAAGGGAGTTACAACAAAGACTTTATTTAACACGTCCTCCGATGCGGATGGATTCTTTGAGTTTACAGATTTGGATGCTAATACCTATGTGATTATTGCGAATAAAAAAGGTTATAAGCGGTCGAGTAAAACGGTAATACTTAAAGAGGGAGAAGAGAAAGAAATTGAGATTAAAATGAAAAAAGCAAAGAAGACGGTTTTGCGTGTTACTCCATAAATTACCAATTTTTTCACAAATGGATTAAGAGGAGAATAATAGATGGATATCTTAAAGCAGGTAGCGGAACTGAAAGAATTTTTAGGAAAGGTGTATTGCTTTATCGAGGACAACGAGGATGCATTCAAGGATGGCGTTGAGGCTGAAGGGATGAAGAACGAGACGTGGAAATGGATGCAGGAATTGGCTAAATTTTTACCTGAAGTTTAATTGTCAAAAATATTTATTTGGACACAGACGAACGCAGATTTTTTAAATGTAGGGGTTTAAGATTTTAAACCCTTACAGCTTACATCAGCGAAAATCTGTGTTCTGATTTTATAAGGAATACATATCTATGACGCGACCAATGTATTACGAATGTAGACCGCAGTTACCCATTAAAGCGCCAAGGGGTACAACCCTAACGTGCAAAAACTGGGACAGCGAAGCGGCCTTGCGTATGTTAATGAATAACCTTGATCCCGATGTGGCAATCCAGCCTGACGAACTCATCGTTTACGGAGGAACCGGGCGTGCTGCCAGGAACTGGAAGGAATATCAAAGGATTGTAAATGCATTAAAAATCCTCAAAAAGGACGAGACGCTATGTGTTCAGTCGGGCAAACCGGTATATATTGCCAGGACCCATGAATGGGCTCCGCGCATTGTCATTGCTAATGCAAACCTTGTCCCTGCTTGGGCCAAACAGGAGGTGTTTGACAGATACGATGAAATGGGACTCATCATGTATGGTCAGATGACGGCGGGAAGCTGGATTTATATTGGTACTCAGGGTATCCTGCAGGGTACATACGAAACCTTCGCCGCCCTTGCCAGGAAGGTATTTAATACCGATACTCTTAAGGGCAAGTTCGTGCTCACAGCAGGCATGGGAGGTATGAGCAGTGCACAGCCATTGGCCGTAACTATGAACGAGGGAGTTGTCCTATGCGTAGAGGTGAGGAGGGAACGCATAGAAAAAAAGATTAAAGAGGGTTATTGCGATAAGATGGCGGATAATCTCGATGAGGCGCTTCAATGGGTTACGGACGCCAAATCTAAACAAATACCGCTATCGGTGGGTTTGGTGGGGAATGCTGCCGTCATACATCCTGAACTGGTAAAGCGAAATATTACACCGGACATCGTAACGGATCAGACACCTGCGCATGATCTGATGTCGTATGTGCCAGTTGGAGAGGTGAAGGAACTCGACAAACTAAGGGAGAAAAACAAACGCGCTTACAAGGAAAAGGTGCTTGATGCCATTGTCGAACATGCAAAGGCCATTCTTGATATGCAGAGGAAAGGAGCTGTGTGTTTTGATTACGGCAATAATCTGAGGTCACAGGCTGAGGCGGCGGGTGTATCTATGAGGGATTCAGACGGACGCTATTGGTATCCGGGGTTTGTCCCTGCATTTATACGGCCTTTATTCTGTCAGGGAAAAGGGCCATTCCGGTGGGTAGCGCTATCGGGTGATGTGACAGATATTGAGAAAATAGACGAAGCGGTCATCAATAACTTTCCAGAAGATACATCACTGGTAAGGTGGATAAAACTTGCCAGAGAAAAAATACCGCAATTGGGACTACCTGCCAGAATCTGCTGGCTGGGATATGGCGATCGTGCAAAGATGGGTTTGCTCATTAATAATATGGTGCGGAAAGGTATCGTCAAAGCGCCCGTAGTTATCGGGAGAGACCACCTTGATTGTGGTTCTGTTGCATCTCCATATCGGGAAACCGAGGATATGAAAGACGGCAGTGATGCCGTTGCCGATTGGCCGCTGATAAACTTTGCCTTGAATGCCATTAATGGCGCCAGTTGGGTAAGCTTTCATCATGGAGGGGGTGTAGGAATTGGCAATTCTCTCCACGCCGGCATGGTTATTGTGGCTGACGGTACAAAGGAAAAGGACGAAAGACTTGAAAGAGTTTTGACGGCAGACCCGGGAATTGGGATTGCAAGGCACGTGGATGCAGGCTATGAAGAGGCTGTTCAAATAGCAAAACAGAAGGATGTGTTGATACCTGAATAAAGATAAATTTGAAATTTACATTTTGAAGTTTTCACTTTTCATTGTAGGAGTAATTCCATGTCTGAACTAGCTTCTAAACAATGTGTTCCCTGCAAAGGTGGAGTGCCGCCCCTGAAAGGCGAGGCGCTTCAAACATTACAAAGGCAGGTGGAAGGTTGGAATGTGGTGGAAGAACACCATCTGCTCAAAAGCTTTAAATTTCCAGACTTTCGCAAGGCATTGGATTTTGTGAATAAAGTAGGAGGCATTGCCGAAGAGCAGGGACACCATCCCGTAATTACCTTTACCTGGGGAAAGGCAGAGATCACCATTTATACCCATAAAATCAATGGATTGACAGAAAGTGATTTTATCCTGGCTGCCAAGATTGACACAATAAAGATGCTGTGATTGTTTAGGAATTTTCATTTTATTTATGCAGGTTTGCGGTAGGGTGGGTTAAGCAAAGCGAACCCACCATTTACAAAATCAATGAAGGTGGATTCGGCGTAAAACCAACGCCTTAATCGTTCGACTGAGCGCTCACGACGAAGTCCACCCTACTCATAATTTAAAAAATTCATTCCTTCAAAGACCGATTCATAGTTTTAAACGTATATACCTTCTTAAAATTGAATGTCTATGGAACTATGGCAATTTCTGGTTATTTTTACCGTTGGTGTCGTGGCTGGGGTTATTAACACCCTTGCAGGCGGTGGTTCGCTGATAACCCTGCCTGTGCTCATCTTTCTGGGGTTGCCAGCAACCGTGGCGAATGGAACCAATCGTCTGGCAATTACGGTTCAGAGCATGTTAGCCGTAGCAGGCTTCAAGAGGAAGGGCGTTTCAAATTTTAAACTGAGTTTTCTTATGTCACTACCAGCGTTTATAGGCGCTATTATCGGCGCACAACTCGCCGTTGATGTATCCGATATTCTGTTCAAAAGGATACTGGCTGTGGTCATGATACTTGTGCTCGGACTTATTCTGTGGAATCCAATACGAATGAGGCAAGGAATTGCTCAATATGATGGAGGCATGACCTGTTTAAGCAGGAGTCGCCGTACAGCCAGTATGCTTATTTTCTTCTTTATTGGAGTTTATGGCGGATTTATTCAGGCGGGCATTGGCTTCTTGATTATTGCAGTTCTAACGACAATTAGCGGATTAAATCTTGTAGAGACGAATAGCCACAAGGTATTTATTGTCGGCGTCAATGCATTTTTTGCACTGATTGTGTTTGTCTTTAACAGCAAGATATGCTGGTCGATAGGTTTGGCTTTGGCAGCAGGTAACGGTCTTGGAGGCTGGATTGGCAGTCATCTGGCAGTAACCGGAGGCGAACGTTTTATTAAATTGATTCTTGCAATTTGTGTTACAGGAATGGTCGTGAAGCTTTTGATATAGTTTCGCTGTTACGTACACATACTATAGAGAACACTAAACTATTTTTCAGGAGGGGGTTTCATCTTTTCCTTTGCGATTTCGATATTAAATTTTGCCTCCAGATTTGCAGGGTCAATAACGAGCACTTCTTCCCATTTGCCAATAGCATCTTTATAGTTGCCGTCTCTGTATAACGTCAGGGCTTCATCCAGCAATTTTTGCAATGCTTCTTTTCCCTGCTCGGTCGCGGTTTCCTCTGCCTTTTTCTCTTCTTCTGATTTTTTCTCGCCCTTTGCTTCTTTAATCATTTCACGCCCTTCTTCGATCATTTCCTTGGCCTCTTCTTTCATAGCCTCGCTTTGCCGCCCAATATTAGACTCCGTGATATGAGACCTCTGGGTTTGAAGCGCAATGATCTGGTTTTGTAATTCGGTTTTTGCCTGTTCAATTTCTCGTAATTTTTGTGTAAGGTCGTTTATGTTTTTTTGGGTTTCAGAGATAGTGGTTTCAATGGAACTATCTTTCGTTTCGACTTGAGAACTCAGCGTATCCAGGCTGGTGTTGAGCTTTGAATAGTTTGTGTCCATAGCGGCAGTCTTTTGCGCAAGTTCTTCGACTCGTCTTCCGAGATTTTGGGCGGAGAGGTTTAAGTTTGAAAGCACTTGACCGAGTTCCAGTATTTTTTGGTCAACCAATGCCAGATGTTCTTCTTGTGTTTTGGAGGATTTTTTACTAAGTCCTACGCATCCTGCTGATAAGGAAGATATACTTAATGCAATAAAAGTTAGAAAGATATATTTTTTCATACATTATCCCTTTCAGTTTATTTAATTAAGCCGTAGTGCATGGTTTTATCTCTTGCTCATGGAAGTTACAAAGATTGCGCTACATCTTGTGCAGGAATTCTATTTCATCTTTGGCAGATCAAAATCAAATGGAATTTCTTCACCGCCTGGGGCTACAATTACAAAGGAAATAAGGGTATTTAAGTCGATATCTTTTGCCGGGAATTTAAAGACCAGGCGTGCAGTATTGCTCGGTGAATTGGGCCAAAATTCACTGGCATCTGCAATTTCCGGCGCAAATTCAAATTCAGGTTGTATTACATCGTCCTTTTGGTAAATTTTAGCAGTATAATACATTGCAAAATTGTCTTCATCTCCATAGACGGTTACTGAAAAGGTAAGAGTGTTGCCAACATCTAATGCTTCCTGGATGTTCTGACTGGTAAATTCTCTGCGCTCCACTGCGGCTTTTCTGGCCTTATAAGCAAGGTTATGATAAGCGGTAAACAGTGAGGCCGATCCCTGACCTTTCCCCAGCGATACTGTCCATGGTTTTGAAAAGGCAGCCATGTCCAGATTTTTATTTTTCTGCCCATATACAATGGCTTCTTGTATTTGTTCCGGAGTCAGTTTAGAAAGAATGGCGTGTGCCGGCTTTAAAACAAATAAGCACAAAATAAAACTGAGAATACTCGTTTGCAAAAATAATTTCTTGGTCACAGATTTATTTCCTTCACTATAGAGTAAAATTGTTTTTGCAGGCTTTTCAGATAAAGACATTATTGAGACTACTCTGCACTGGGTTCGGCTGGTTTTGCCTCTTCTGTAACAGCAGCGGGCTCGGTTTCTGCCGGCGCTTCTGCCTCTTTTTTCTCCACTTTGGCAGGTTTTACCACATAGTTTTTACCCGTCTTTATCAGGCTTGCGCCGCCCACGATAAACATGATTCCAAATACAACTGCACCTATAAAACAGAGCATCCCACCCATATTGTTTACGAATTTCTCTACTTTTTCATTGGTCATAATCTTATCTGATTTTTCCATGACCGTTTTTTCTATTTTGTCCAGCATTATGTAATTCCTCCTCATTAATTTATTGTATAAACCTAATCAGAACCGCAGGATACCTGCCTGGTTTTTTGCGGGTTTGTATATTAATGTCTTACTAAATTGTTATAATTGGATAATTCCCTGTCGGCATCTTCTTTCATTCCTTTCTCACGATACACGGATTCAAGATTTTTATATGCCTTTGCATACTTTGGATTAATAGCAATGGCCTTTCTGTATTCATTAACTTGTTTGTCAAACATTTTCTTTTCACCATATGCTATTCCCAAATTGAAGTGTGCTTCGGCGCTATGGGGATTCAAATCGAGCACTTTCCGGTATTGCAGGATTTCATTATCCAGCAAGCCTTTTTTGCCATAGGAAACACCCAAATTGAAATACGCATCGATATACGCAGGGTCAATCTCGATCACCCGGTTATATGCAGCGATAGATTCGTCATACATCTCCTTGTCCCGATAGGCATGTCCCAGATTATAGAATGCTTCCAGATTGTCTGGATCGAGTTCAATCACCTTTTTATAAGCGCTGATTTCATTGTCTGTCATTCCCTTTACGCCGCATGCAACCCCAAGATTGAAGTATGCATCCGTATAGCCCGTGTCCAACTCAATTGCTTTTTTATATGAAGAAATCTCATCGTCGAACAGTTTTTTTTTGCCATAGGCCACGCCTAGATTATTGTAAAGTTTTGGGGAGCGATTGTTTATCTCAATGGCTTTCTTGTATTCCCGAATTGCATCATCAACCATACCGCGTTTATTATATTCGTTTCCCAGTTGATAATGCACATCAAAGTCTCCAAAATTGTCTGCGCCATAACTATGGACAGCACAAGCAACGTTTGTGAGCATGATAAAAAATACAAAAAAGATTTTTCTCATAAGTTTCGTTAATAAGATTAGGCTTGATAAAACCAATACATTTTTTCGTTTTGAGCACAAATCTCTTTCACGACGTCATAATATTCTGCTTCTGAAAGATCATCCAACTTCTTGCCGTATTTCTTGATTACCTCAGTAAATTCCATTACCTTTTCAACAAGGTTTCCGTGGGTCTCAGAGGAGCCTCCGATAACGTAAAAGTTCTCCCCCGTTGTGATTCTTTTATGATTATCCTTATTGTCAAAGGCTAAACCGCAAAGGATGGTGTTTTCTTTTGAAAATTTGTCGTGATTATTCAAACGGCAACCCCTTTTAACTTGACGAAATATTACTTACAGTTTTGGATAAAGAATACCATTCTATAAAAAAAATGTCAAGTTAATATACCTGCCAAAAATGCTTGTTGTTATGGCGTCGTTGTGGCAAGTATCCTGTGGGCAATCTCAAAATAAATAACCAATCCTGTTGCGTCGAGCAATGTGGCTATGAGTGGCGCGGATACGAAGGCGGGGTCTAATTTTATAAACCGAAAAAACAAGGGGATGGCCAAACCAACGATATTCCCCACACAAACTACCGTACACAAGGATATACCAACGGTTACTGCTATTGAAATCTTTCCCAGGGAAAGAGCGGCGATGGTAAAGGCAATCAGCCCCATGACGAGTCCGAGTGTGGCGCCGACCTTAAATTCCCGCAGTAGAATATGCCACCATTCTCTCGATTTTACTTCTCCGGTGGCTAGCGCCCGAATTATGAGGGTAGAGGATTGCGATCCGGTATTGCCGCCAGACCCGGTGAGCATGGGGATAAAATAGGTAAGGGCGATCATCGAGCTTAAGACCCCGGAATAGCTTTTCAATATCGCCTGTGATATAGTCGCGGCAATTACGAGAACGACCAGCCACGTAACGCGATTGAGGATGCGTTTGGAAAATCCTACGCGGAAATATTCCTCCTCGATAGTCTGAATACCAGCCATCCTCTGAAAATCCTCGGTTACCTCTTCCTGTACAACATCCAATACGTCATCTACCGTGACGATACCTACCAGTCTGTCTTCAGTGTCTACAACGGGAACGGCCAGGATATCATATTTCTGGACAACCTGAGCCGCCTTCTCCTGGTCATCTGTAGTATGGACATAAAAGACGTTCTCGTTCATGATATCCTTGATGAGTTGTTCCGGATTGGCGAGGATGATATTCTTTAGAGAGGCGACGCCGCGCAACTTTTTGGTCTCATCAACAATGTAACAGATGTAGATAGTTTCACGGTTGGGCCCGGTTTTACGGATATGTTCGAGCGCTTTTGCAACCGTCATATCCATTTGAAGGTCTACATATTCAGGGGTCATGATGCGGCCCGCAGAGTTATGCGGGTAGTTCAGGAGTTCGTTAGCCTCCTTGCGTTCTAAGGGGGGGAGCAGCTTGAGGAGTTTTTCGACGACGTGTGCAGGTAGTTCATCAAAGAGTTGTGTGCGGTCGTCCGGCTGCATTTCTGTTAAAATTTCTTTTGCGTGCTGTTCGGTGAACTGCTTGAGAAGCTCTTCCTGTTCAACAGGCTCAAACAGGGCAAAGACCTCGGAGATTTTATTTTTGTCGAGCAGTCTGAAGCCCATCACCCGCTCTGTGGGATCGAGCGCTCTGAGGATGTCAACAATATCGGCAGGATGACGTTCTCGAAGGAAGTCTCGCAACCCTTTAAAATCTTTGGTTTCGATGAGTTCCTTAATTTCAGGAAGAAATATCTTCGTCCATTGCAATTCCATATTTATTCAACTTTCTCCACTCCCAGAGCCTTTGCCATACCTAACAGTGTCCTTCCCAAGAGAGAACGCTTCATTTCAATTGCTTCAAAATCGCATACCTCGTCGCAGCAGAAACAACCGATGCATTTCTTCTTGTCTACAATTACCTTGCCGCTTTCTTTTGACATAGCGCCAGCAGGGCAATTTCTCACGCATTCGTAGCAGCGTGTACAGTTCGAGTGATTTACCGTAGAAAAGGTTGAGCACGTGTTGTCGAACATCATGGCCAGTAAAAAATTTGGCAGATATTTTCCCGCAAAATCCTGTGCGCCGCTGGAAGGTTTTTGGAAATCAGGAACGGATACATTGT
>JACRII010000016.1 GCA_016235875.1 Planctomycetota bacterium | reverse complement strand
GTTCTCTGTGGTGAACTATTACGAGAAATAAAATTATCCAATAAACTATTGGAGGGATGACGGTGTCTTTTTCGGATGAGAGAAAAACAGGTATGGATAAAGGTTTGGTTTCAGGTAAACAAGCGGATGAACTGCGTAATAAAACTCTTGCAAAGGAAAGGACGACGTTAGGGCAAGCCTTTCAAGAGTCCATACTCTATCCAGAAAACCGAGAAATGGCACCGCCACCTCAGTATGCATGCTCACCCATAGCTGAGTACTATGTATTTTCCCGGATTCATAGATTGGCCTCCTGAAAATGTGATAGAAATTAAATAAGCAAAATCACCGAAACATTTAAACGCAATTAATTATACAAATATGTCGATATTTTACCATCTCAAAAAGTTAGTTCTCAATAATATCCCGGCATGTCAATGTGCATTTGCTGTGGGAGTTTAACTATGGTCATGATTATGGTCGGTATGCGCATTGTGTGCATTATTTATTTTGCATTCACACCCAAACTGAATTACCGTATGCCCAATCTTAAATTTTTCACCCAGGATGCGATTGATTTCCTTGGAGAGCCTAGTAGTTTCGCTGATGAGCATATCCTTCGTATCAATGTGGCCGCTCATGGAATACATGCCCGAAGTTATTGTCCAGATGTGGATATCATGCGCATTATCAATACCGGGAATCTGTTTGAGGCTCTCAATAACTCTGTCAATATTGATTTCCTTCGGCGTCGCTTCCAACAGCACATCCACGGATTCCATCACCAATTTATAAGACCATATGAGGATGAGTACACATATCATGACGCTGATGATCGGATCGACAATAAACCAGTCGGTATAATAAATGATACCTGCCCCGATTATGACGCCCACGGAGGAAAGGGTATCGCCCAGCATATGGAGAAATGCAGCCCTGACATTCAGGCTGTGTCCATGTTCATGGCTATTCCCTTTCAGGATATAGGCACATGCAACATTGGCTACTAATCCCACCATGGCCACAATAAACATCTTGCCGCTGGAGATGGTTTCGGGATGCATAAAGCGTTGATAAGCCTCGTAAAATATCCATACAGAAATCATAAAAAGGGTTATGCCATTAAACAAGGCTGCCAGTATTTCTAAGCGGTAGAAGCCATACGTCTTTTTTTCGGTTGGCGGCCTTGCGGCAAAGAATAGAGCAACCAGGCTTACTAGCAAGGCAAACAGGTGGGTGAGCATGTGGCCTGCATCGCTAATCAAGGCAAGGCTATTGGTGATAATCCCCCCAACAACCTCCACGATAAAAACGCCGCCTGTTATAGCGCTCGTCAGGATCAGCCTTTTCCGTTCATGCGCCCTGTACTCGTGCTTGTGGCCATGCTCGTCTTCGATATGATAATAATCTATGCTATGAATATGTTCGATGGTCTTTCTCCCGTAGGGGTTGAAAATCTTCAACCCCTACATTGAATTTTATTAACATTATATAAACAGTGGGCGGATTTTCGCAGATATACGCAGAAAACTTTATGTACGCAAAATTCTGATAATCTGCGTTCATCTGCGTCCAATAATTATTCAAATTATAAATCTCTGAAGGGCTTAAAACAACCTTTTTTTACTGTGTTATTTTGTTGACATTGATGAGCGGATGTGTTAAAGAATCTCCGACATAAATATAGAAAACATTTTACAGAATAAAAAGGGTTAAACGATACAAATACAACTTTCATGTTCAAAAATAAAATTCTTCAAACACATTTGTTATGGTCTCTTGGAATTTTCATTTTTACCCTTGCCCTAAGCGTACATGCCGGCGATGAAGAAATTGATTCCCTATTTACCCCTGTTACGTCCATGGATTCTGCACCTGATGATGCGGCGATTGGCGTGGCAATCCCTGGCAGTCAGCAGGAAGTTATTATTAACCTCATCCCTTTGAAGTCCAAAAGTGAAGCATATGAAAAAGTGCGTATGGATTTCCTGGATCACAGTATCATGGTAAGGCGTACGAAATCTCTTGCAGGTCTGAAGGGGAGCGTAACATGGATTGGAAAGCCTGAAAATCTGGATGGTTCAGTTGTCATGTCTGTCTGCGGCAGCGTCCTTTTTGGCCAGATTGAACTGAAAGAAGGGACTTACAAAATAGAACCTGTTCGAGGCGCTAACACCCATCGAATTTTTAAACTCGACACGGAGAAAGCCGCTCCTATAGACGATGGCGGTTTAGTTCCACCAAAAGACGAATTTCCCGGTGAAATGAACAAGATTCCTGCCCTTCCTGCGGGAAAAGATGACGGCTCGGTTTTTGATGTGCTTGTCCTGTATACCAGCGGTTTTGCGGAGGCATATCCAGGTGACGAGCTTATCGCCCAAATCAGTTACCTGGCAGGTGTGGCAAACACCTCCTATGCAAACAGCGAGGTCAGCCTTACTGCACGGGTTGTCGGTCTTCTGGCGGTTGATTATTCAGACAATGGAGAGATGGCTAATGCCCTTGATGATTTGACAAACGGGAAAGGTGTTTTTTCCAAGGTAGCCGCTTTGCGGAATCAACTGGGAGCAGACCTGGTTGTCCTGTTGAGGGTTTTCAAGGACGATAATGACGCCTGTGGTCTAGGATGGCAAATGTTGTCACTGAGCAGTTCCTTTGAAAAGTGGGCATTTTCGGTAGTTCAGGTGGGTATGATTACCCAGGGAAGTAGCATTTCGTACTGTACAGATCAAACCTTAGCCCACGAAATGGGACACAATATGGGCTGTGATCATGACGCCATATATGCAACTGGTGCAGTATTCAAATATTCATACGGATACTGCTTTTATCCTTATAAATCGGTCATGGCTTATTGCACCAGTGCTGAAACGAGGGTCAGCCATTTTTCAAATCCGAATGTGTCTTATGACGGCATTGCTACCGGCGCGGAGGACGCCAATAACGCCCAATCAATAAACAAAGTTAAACAAACCATCTCACAATTCCGGAATTCAAAATGCTTAGGAGCAATGACCGTATCTTCAAACAGTCTTTTGTTTAATAGAGAAGAGAGCAGCGAACTAACGGTAACAATTACAGGCGAGTACGATTACCCGGTGGAAGGCGAAACGGTGAAGGCGAAGGTTAATGCGGCTGGAAAAAAGCTCATATCGATTTCACCAACCAGCAATACGACAGACACCAATGGTCAGGCGACGTTCACGATAACTGCCCATAAAAAGAAAGGTACTGCAAAGGTCACTTTTAACTCGGGTTGCCTTAAGAAATCGATAACAGCGAAGGTTAAGTGAGATATATGTTGTTCCTTATTTTTTAAACGTTATTTGTAAAATTTACGATTTGTGATTGAAAAAACTCGTAAATCGTTCGACTGAGCTCACGACGAAGTCTAAAATTGTAAATCTGAAATTTATGCAAAAAGTTGTTTACTATATTTGTATCTCCTCCATCATTTCTGGTGCATAAGCATCGAGGTTCAATTGTTCTCGAATGGTCGCGGCAAAGCCGAGGGCAGTTTCTTCTTCACCATGCATTACAAAAACACGCCGGGGCTTTTTTTTGAATTTACTGAGCCAGTCCAGCAGTTCATCACGGTCGGCATGGGCTGAAAGACCGCCGATCGTGTAAATCCTGGCATTTACGGCTATCTCTTCACCGAATATCTTTACCTTTTTTACCCCTTCAATGATACGACGTCCTAAAGTGCCTTGTGCCTGGAATCCCACAAAGATGACACTGCATTCCGAACGCCAGAGGTTATGCTTTAAATGATGCCGAATGCGACCCGCTTCGCACATCCCGCTTGCAGACATGATAATAGCCGAACTCTTAATCCTGTTGATTGCCATTGAATCATCGACCGATTCCGTAAACTTCAAGGTAAGCGCACCCCTGGGGAATTGTCCGGTTTTCATAAGCTCCTGGGTTTCTTTATCAAGGCATTCAGGATGTTTTAATGTAATGCGGGTAGCCTGCATGGCCATCGGGCTATCCACAAAGACCTGAAGATGGTCTAATTTCCCCTCCCTGGATAATTGATTCAAAATATAAAGAATATCCTGCGTCCGTCCCACAGCAAAGGCTGGAATAATCACATTGCCGCCCCTTTTTAGAGACTCTGCTACCGCATGGGCAAATTCATCGATGGTTTCTGTAATTCCCTTGTGTTTCCGGTTGCCGTACGTTGATTCAACAAATACAAAATCCCCTTCATCGATAGGTGTCGAGTCTTTAATCAAGGGTAAATTCTTCTGGCCGAGATCGCCGGAGAAGACTAGTTTCTTTTCGCGCGCATCGTCCTTTATCCATAACTCAACGATGGAAGAACCCAGGATATGCCCTGCATCCTGAAAACGCACCCTGATCCCATTCCCCAAATCTATGACCTTGTTATAAACAACCCCTTGAAAGTAAGCCAGGCTATCAACAGCCTCCTGAATGGTGTATAATGGCTTCGCAGGTGGTTTTCCAGCCCTTAATCGCCTTTTATTCTCCCATTCCGCATCCCGTTCATGTATGTGGGCAGAATCCAGCAACACAACACCGCTCAGGTCCACAGTGGCGCTTGTCGCAAGTATCTTTCCTTTAAAACCGTTCTTCACGAGTTTGGGGATGAGACCTGAATGGTCAAGATGGGCATGGGTTAATAAGAGACATTGAATTTTTGATGCATGGAATGGAAATGGTTTAAAATTCCTTTTTTCGTTATCTTTCGTTCCCTGAAAGGCGCCACAATCGACAAGGATATTTGCATCTTTTGTCTGGATATGATAACAGGAACCCGTAACGGTTCTTGCCGCACCAATACATGTAATCTTCATATTTGAATATAACACCCTCCCTGAATCCCTCCCATCTAGGTAGGGAAAAATCCCTCTCCCTTAATTCAATGACAATGCCCCTTTTGGGAGAGGTTGGGTGAGGGGGTTTTCATGCTGATAAATATTTTTAATGGCTTGACATTATTTTACACGGATATCGTTTTTATGCAAAACCAAAACATTATTTCTTGCTTTCAACCGTGTTTTTCTTCCTTGACTCTTATGCTCATTTTCATATAATGAATTTTTCTTTGTATCCGTTTAGTTTGTAATAAGGAATAATACGATTATGAAAAAGAACTATTTATTTACACCGGGCCCAACTATGGTGCCACCCGAGGTCTCACTGGCCGAGGCACAGCCAATGATCCACCACAGGACACCGCAGTTCTCTCAAATCTTTTACGAAATGAGCGAGGGCTTAAAATATCTGTTTCAGACAAAGACAGGCGAAGTCTTTACCCTGATGTCCTCCGGAACAGGGGCTATGGAGGCGTGCGTTGCAAATGTGCTGTCTAAAGGGAACAAAGCCCTCGTGGTCATCAGTGGAAAATTTGGTGAACGATGGGCAGAATTATGTAAGTGTTTTGGTATTGAAACCATCACCATCGACGTTGAGAATGGCAAGGCAGTAAATCCAGCAGACATCGAGGCTGCGCTCAAAAGGACACCGGGAATTAATGTGGTATTTACCACGCAATGCGAAACCTCTACGGGTGTGGTACATGACATAAAGTCCATTTCCCCCATCGTAAAGAAATACGGCGCATTACTCGTCGTCGATGCGATTACAGGCATTGGCGTTCATCCATTATTGATGGACGAATGGAATATCGACGTCGCCATCACCGGATCCCAGAAGGGGTGCATGATGCCGCCAGGTCTGGCCTTTGTTTGTGTGAACAGCAGCGCCTGGAGTATCATCGAAAAGACCGATTTACCCAGATATTATTGGGATTTCAGAAAGATGCGCAAGGAATTAAAGGACAAAACGACTCCGTTTACCCCTGCCGTCTCACTGGTTATGGCTATGAAGACAGCCCTGGACATGATAAAAAAGGAAGGGATTGAGAACGTGTGGAAGAGACATGCCCGTCTTGCCCATGCAACGAGGGAAAGCGCAAAGGCGCTCGGGCTAGAACTCTTTGCCGGGGAATATTCAAGCAATGTTTTGACTGCGATCAAGGCGCCAAATGGAGTGGATGTAGATAAGATCATCAAAAAGTTACGGGACGAAACAGGGGTAACCTTTACAGGCGGCCAAGATGAATTAAAAGGAAAGATCATCAGGATCGGTCACATGGGTTACGCGAACGACTTCGATATCATCGTCGCCATCGCCGCCCTTGAAAAGGGACTTCATGATGCTGGATATCCTGTAGAATTAGGCAAAGGGCTAGCCACAGCTCAATCATCGTTGGTTAGCAAAAAATAACATCAAGACAGAAGTAGGGGTTGAAAATCTTCAGCCCCTACGTATCTTTACCGTCCCTGCTTTTCATACCCATTATACGCCATCTCTTCGGGAATCAACCTGGTTTGAAATTATTTGCAATACACTACAAGTTTTCCTATAATTAAAAACAAGCTCAAATTCATTTTCGTGTTAAACTTCCCTTGCCTCTTTGAGATATACGAGGTTCGTATCAGTTTAGTTTTTTGAAAACATTATTAGTTGAAAATACCTTAGTGACCGTATGTAGGGGTAATTCATGAATTACCCCTACATTGCATAATAACCGCATTATTACAGGAATTTTTCAAAAAACTAAACTGTTACTTAATTTTTAATTAAGGTAACAGTTCAGCACCCCCACCTGGCCTCCCCCATCGAGGGGGAGGAAACGTTTTTCCCCCGCCCCTGGTGGGAGGGGTTAGGGGAGGGGGTGAACTGTTACTAACTAAGATACTTCATGCCTAAAAACAAAAAAAGTATATCAACCGATCCTGACACCGTAAAAGCAGGCCGGGAAAAAAGAGCCAGAAAGGTCTCCAATCCTAAGCAATCAACTGCGCAGCTAGAGCAGGCATCGCCCTCCGCTGCGAATAAAGAAAAGGGTTTTTTTATTGTCGGTATGGGTGCTTCAGCGGGCGGACTCGAGGCGTTTGAACGATTTTTTTCCCATATACCGCCGGACGAAGAGATGGCTTTTGTCCTTATTCAGCATATACTCCCTGGCTATAAAAGCATCATGGTTGATATCCTGAAAAAATACACCAGCATGAAGGTCTTACAAATGGAAGATGGGATGCCGGTAGAACCAAACTGTGTATACATCAAACCATCAAACAAGGACGCAACCATATCGAACAGAATTCTTCACCTGGCAGAATCGCCCATTTCACAGGGATTCAAACGTCCTATCGATTTCTTTTTCCAATC
>JACRII010000147.1 GCA_016235875.1 Planctomycetota bacterium | reverse complement strand
ATATCTATTAGTACCCAAGACACATTAATAAAATGCCGGTGCTAATGGGTACGAGTAAATTATCCAGCGACTTCAGTGGCAGTGATTCAATTATACTCGAAAACGATGCGGCGAGCAAAGCATAGGAAATGGGTAAATAGATCAATCCACAAAGGAAGGCCACAATCCAGGCAGCTATCGTGCCTTCCCAACTCTTTTTTTTGTTATAAAATATACGATGGTTACCCATGCTTCGTCCCACTATGGTAGCAGCCGCATCAGCAAAGGCCACGATCAGGATGACGGTACTTGCGATAATTGCAGGGAAAAACAGCAAGGCAAGGATTGCCCCCAGCACCAGGGTTATTGGCCCAAATGCAATACCTCGTTCTTCCGTCCTGCGAATGCTGGATTTAGTTATACTTCCTAACATAGGGAATGAATATCCGTTTATCCTTAGACATTCAGAGATCAGATAAACAATCGGTAAGGCGAAGAGCACTGTTAGGGTTGTGTGGTAAATCATACTTGAAAATACAGGTACGCATGCGATGAGTATATGTAAGAGTTTTCTGCGGATTTCCTGATACCAGGAGTGCGTGTATTGCTTACGCATGCCTGCGAAAAGGGTCTTGTAGGTGTCGGCAGCCTCTATATCCAAAATGTCGAGTACCTCTGCAAGATTCCTGCTGTCAATCAGGTACTGCGCCTGCTGTCGGACAGGATAATGGGCATTAACACCGATGTTAATACTGGCTTTATGCATGATATTGAGATTGTTCCGGTCGTCCACAAGGACGATCGTATCTTTCCATGTAAGGTTATTTTCGTGTAATATTTCTTCGATGATTTCTTTCTTCCCTATGGATTTGGAGAGACGGCCAAACACCTCGCCCGTTAATTGGCTGTTATCTATATCAATCTTGACACCGTAACCGCAATTTGCTGATAATCTGGCCGTAAGGTCTTTTACAAAGAGGTCAGGCACTCCACTGCTGATGAGTACCACTCGATATCCGTGATTATGTAATGTTTCGATCGTTTCCCTTGCATGTTTTATTACGGTAATATTCTGATAAACTTTTTTGGCCTGCTCAAGCGTAATGCCTTTAAAACGAGCATAAACCCTTGCTATTAATTCCTGGATGGATATTTTGTTTATGTTGAACAGAAAACACAACAGGGCTGTTCTGATATAAATCAATATCCCGGCGTGACGCGCAAGGTGCAAAATGAAGTGCCCTTTAAAGAGGACACCGTCTACGTCCATTACGACAAGTTTTTTCACAGAACTATTTATCATGAACCGAGTTTATTCAATGAAATACTGCCTGGCGCAGAAAGCCGAAACCAAAGCAGTGCAGATAAGGGAAGTGGCGTGTGGCAGGTGACGGGTGACGTTTCTTGTCACTCGTCATTCGACACACGTCACCATTTCTAAAAACTTACACAAACATGTTCTCGTGAAACATGTCCTCGCAAAAGCGGGGAATGGGGAAAAAAAGTTTTTACACAGCATACTCTATCTGTATTCCTGAGTATTTATTCTGCACGTGCAGTTTATAATTAAAACATTCCCCCTACCATCCGTTTTACAATGCCTAAGCCAATAAATACAACTATAGGGGAGAAGTCTATACCTTTGAAAGGTGGGATGAGTTTTCGTACAGGATTTAATACAGGGTCTGTGATTTTATAGAGGAATCGTATGGCCTGATTATAAGGATTGTGCGGCACCCAAGAGATTACTATCCTAACAAGTATCGCAATTTCATAAAGTCCAATGAGTTTACCTAAAAGGTCTCCCATGTAAAAGCTCCTTTTCCAATGATAGAAGGATAAATGTTTTATATACTTATGATAGACATGATGGAAAATTTTATCATAGGTCAATACATAGAGCAACAAAAATAAATGTAGGGGGATACGTCTGTTGAAGGATATGATTGCTTGAAATATAAGACAGAGCATGGTAAAATTTCTAGTAATAATCCTAACCCGAACGAATCGGAAGTGCCAAATGAGAATTGCAAAGTTAAATGTTAAGGAAATTCAAAGTCGCAGTTGTAGCGTGAACTTCAGTTCGCGCTACATTTAATTGCAGCAATACGACATTCTGAAAAACCCTTTGTAAATAAGGAACAACAAGGAAGGTAAATGAAGATCGGTGGCAACTCCATTGGTATCAAGAACACCACACAAATTATTTTGGATGAAATACACTCTGTGCTTGAAAAGATTGACGAAAAGGCTTACGAGGAGTTTCTTTCGTCTATTCTCAAAGCAAAAAATATCTTTGTTACAGGTCAGGGGAGATCAGGTCTTGTATCCCGTACCTTTGCCATGAGGCTTACCCACATCGGTTTAAATGCTTACTGTGTAGGGGATGCCACGACTCCCAATATTGATAAGGGTGATTTGTTGGTAGCATGCAGCAGTTCCGGCAGTACGCATATCACCCGTTATATCGCAGGGTTGGCTAAAAAATCGCAGGCTGCTATAGCAGCTGTAACCTCTCACAAAGATTCGCCGCTTGCGGGACAGGCAGACATTATTATCGAACTGCCTGTACAGGAAGTAAGCACCAACTACAAACATAGCGGGTCGATTCAGTTCCGGAACACGCTCTTTGAGCAGGCGTGTCTCGTGTATCTGGACGGAGTCATCCTTTCGCTTGTGAACAAACTGAACAGTTCTGAAAAGGACATGCACAAGCGGCATTCCAACCTCGAATAAGTCCCCTCTCAAACAAGGGGATTCAAACCAGCCAGATGGTAGGGGCATGGTGCTCCGTGCCCTTATTATTGGGCACACATCAGTATGCCCCTGCGAGGTGACCTCAAGGCTAGGCTGGTTCAATCTTGAAGATTGAACCACATATTTTGAGGTACTCCAGGTTTTAAACCCGTGCTATGAAATGTAATCTTACCAAATGTCTTGGTTCAATCGAGGACGATTGAACCAGCGGAAAAGCCGGGTTTTTACGACATCTGATGTGGTATTTTTCATGTT
>JACRII010000013.1 GCA_016235875.1 Planctomycetota bacterium | reverse complement strand
TAAGGCAAGCAGTCGATACCGTTATCCGGACCAACACAATAGTTGGCATCGAAGAAAGGCGGAAAAGGGCGATTGACATCGTGGGCAGATTCAGTTCTGGCAAACGGGATATTTCAAGGAAGCACGATACCTACCTTGTAGAGGCATTCGGCAAATGAGAATTTTTGTTGATACATCGGCATTTTTTGCCCTGCTCGACAGAGACGATGCCAACCATAAAAAAGCAAAAGAGATATGGAATAAAATACTCAACCCTGAAAATGTCCTTATCACTACAAATTATATTTTGGTGGAAAGCTTTGCCCTTATACAGCATCGTCTCGGCATGGATGCAGTGATGGGATTACAGGAAGACATCTTGCCGATCATCAATATTGAGTGGATTACATCGGGAGTCCATAGATCCGGAGTAAGCGCCCTTCTGGCGGCATCGAGACGTAAACTTAGTCTTGTTGATTGCATAAGTTTCGAAATTATGCGCAATTCAGGAATTAAAACTATTTTTACTTTTGATTCCCATTTTGAAGAACAGGGTTTTCATTGCATTCCTTAAATACTTGATTCATTGTTTTCGGCAGTTGGGGCAAGAAGACAGTCATTCGCAAAGAGGGTTTTTTCTCAAATGAAGTTTCTGTTGAAATAGCTGTTCTCATAATATATCTTGAGAAAATGCAAAATGTTTATACCTAGATTTTTTCTTTCTTATATAAAGGCAGACTCAAAAAGGGATGTGTCCCTCATTTCAACATTTGGTTCCAACTGTATTTTATGTCAGCCTTACAGGGGGTTCTCTTTTCTTAACATAAAAATACTGAAAAAATATGATTAAATTTGAGTTAGAGCCGTATAAAAAAAATATTGATGATGAAGAATTAATTGCGGACTTAAGGCATGTCGCTTCCGAGTTAAAAACAGATTCATTAACCCAACAGGAATATAAAAAGCATGGTAAATTTGGAGTCAGCATATTTTATAACAGATTTGGCTCTTGGTCTAACGCTTTAGCGAAAGCAGGTTTAAAAAACGGAAAAAGTAGAACAAAAATTATTATAGAAGATGAAGAATTAATTACAGACTTAAAACAGGTTTCCTTTGAGTTAAAAAATGATTCTGTTACTAGAGATGAATATAACCGGTACGGGAAATTTCATAGTGCAACACTTGAAGATAGATTTGGTTCTTGGATAAAAGCAAAAGAAAAAGCAGGATTAAAAAGAAGAGAACATCCAAGTATATCAGATGAAGAATATTTTAAAAATTTAGAGGACGTTTGGATAAAACTCGGTAGGCAACCACATTTTTCTGATATGAAAATACCATTTTCAAAATATTCAGGAAGTGGTTATGTGCACAATTTTGGCACTTGGCGAAAAGCACTTGAACGATTTATAGAGTATGTTAATAAAGAAGAAAAAACAACAATTGAGGGAGAAAATTCTATAAATATTGAAGTGAACAAACTACCTTTAACACCAATTATAGAATATCCCAAGAAAGAATTAGTTTCTGAGTTTTTGGATAAAACACCATCAGACAAAAGCCCAAAATCATCACAAAGATCAATAAATAAACATCAAACTAAAAGGGAAGTCAACGATAGACTTAGATTTAGGGTAATGAAAAGAGATAATTTTAAGTGTCAATACTGTGGCAGATCTCCAGCGACTAACTCTAAAATAATATTACACGTTGATCATATAATACCCTGGTCAAAAGGCGGTGAAACTACTTTTGAAAATCTTAGAACTCTTTGTTCAAACTGTAATATAGGTAAGGGAAATTTAGAATAAAGTGATATTAATAGTATTGAGGCTGGGTTGCGTGAAACGAAATCCAGCAACTTACTTTTTACCGTAATAACCTGCAATAGAAAGAGCATATTATGCCATGAGGCAAATGTAGCGCCGATAAAAGAGGCATTTTCGGCATGTTATCAATCACCACACGTTGAGAATTCGTGCATTTGTCTTACTTCCCGATCATACCTGCTTGCGCGCTGCGCGCAGGCAAGCGGTAATCACATAGAACACTGGCGGAAATACAATATGAAAAAATCCAAACGCTACGATACTTCGCATCTTATAGAAGATCAGTCTGAGCTGGGGTCACGCGGAAGAGTGCTCAAGAACAAGCTCGGTATAACAAGCAAGCGTGAAATGGACAAGCGTGAGAAAGCAGAACAAATACGAACCATTGAAGAGTTGACGAATATTTTTGGTGTTGACCATCGTTTCACCGCTTCAGACATATGTAAAATTCACAGGCTCTGGCTGAGTAATATTTACGTATGGGCTGGAAAATACCGACAAGTAACGATGAGCAAAAATAGCTTCCCATTTGCGTTTCCAGCGCAAATTCACAGATTGATGACCGAGTTTGAAAAGGGACCGCTCCATAAATTTACACCTTGCCGTTTTAAAACTTTTGGGGAAGTAATAAAAGCTCTGGCAATTGTCCATACGGAATTGGTGCTCATACATCCTTTCCGCGAGGGTAATGGGAGAATCGCGAGGATGTTGGCTACGTTAATGGTGCTGCAAGCGGGTTTGCCGCCTCTGGATTTCAGGAATATGTTCGGCAGGGGAAAGAAGGACTATATTAAGGCAGTTCAGGCGGGTATGGCGCGAAACTATAAGCCGATGGAAAAGGTATTTGCGGCTGTTATTCGTAAGACGCTGAGGGTTCGTGAACAGAAATAACTTCCCTGAGCTTTTTTTCCATAGTTTTGGAGAGCTTGGGGTATTTTGTTAAAACTCCCTCGACCGCTGTTGAGGAGGATACGGATTGATAGATCAGGGCTTTGCAAAGCTCAGGGTCTTTAAGATAAGGATTCATCTTTTTCAGCAGTTTTTTAGGCATGATTTATTGTATCCTATTATCTAAGTAATGCGAAAGATTTGAAACAGAATATTTACGATGAATAATAAAAAAGCGACCCCTATAATGCCCATTTCCTCTGGCTCGTTGCCAACCGACGGAAGGGATCACCAGAGGCACATTATTAGAATTTACTCACTTTCTCTTAAAACTATCAAAATCAAATTTGATTGTCAATAATCATTTTATTTATGCGGATTTGCGGTAGGGTGGGTTAAGTGGAGCGAACCCACCATTTACAAATACTCATAACTTAATTTGTTGGGTTTCGCTTTACTCAACACAACTTACAAAACTTCAGCTTTTTGATTTTCATGAATTCGCCCATGTGGGGTGAGATGATTAAGAAATACGGCGCTGAAAAAGCAGAAGAACTTCTGAAGCAGTGTAAAGCAAACCTTAAATAATGCTGCGCACAGGTTTCTGAATAAGATATGGTGTGACAGGCCAGTGCATCAGACATATTCCCCAATATTCCATGATGGACGGTGATTGGTAACGCTTTATTAAATATATTTTTGTTCAAGCCCGAAGGGGTGTCAGCATATAGCAGGGGGGTGAAGCCCCCTGCGTAAAAGAACAACACCCATTTAGCCCCGAAGGGGTGGAAGGAATTTGTCATTATTTCCATAATAAATTTCTCGTCATAATCTATGTAAAACGACCTTTTCCCGTGGTGATGTTTTACGATTCCTCGATTTCTGCCGCCCCGTTGGGGCTATGTATTTGGTATTTCTCATATACGGGGGCTTCACCCCCGCCTATATGCTTTCTGCCCTTTGGGCATACTCTTGTCCCCGTCAGCGAACGGGGATCGGTTGTCTCCAGGAGTATCTCCTGCCATTATTTCTGAACATACTATAGATATTAACCTTACAAGATCCATAGCCCAAAAACATGCTTAGATAAAATGAAAATTCCTTGTATAATGAACATAATCGAATAGTGTTTAGCCAAAACACTTTTTTTCTGCTGGTCCCTTAGGAGGAAAATACCCTTGAGTAAATCCCTTACAAAAAAAGAATTTATACAAAAGCTTGCAATGAAAATGAACGCGGATGAAAAAACGGCCTCTGACTGGGTGGATGGTGTAACCGATTCGCTTTATGAAGCCTTTAAGGACGGACAAGGCGTTTCACTGACGGGATTGGGGAGTTTTTATCTGGATTTTAGGGGGCATTCGTGCGCATTCAAATTCAATCCGAGTCAGAAATTAAAAAATTACTTGGATGGTCATCTACCTATACCGGAGATATATGATATCGCTTAATATATCTCGTAGTAAGCGCATACATTATCACTGGAGGCATAAAAAAAATGAAGAAATCACTGATTATTTACGAGGAAGAAACTCAATTGTATGCTCGATTCGACCATCCAAAATGTCGGGAAGGTCTCTCTTATCAAGCAAAAATAAGAATCATGGTCTCCGGTAAGTTCCCGGTAGAATTGACACTGACTTTTAACGGTATTTACCCCTATGGGCCGCCCATGCCACCGGAAAAACATGAAATAAAGGCGACTTCGATTATGGATTTATACTCAAAGGTACTGAGATGGTTTAGAAAGTATGGTTATGAGGTAATGTAATGTGCATGTAAAAACCTACTCAAATGAAAATTAAGTGGTTGTGCACCCTGTGGGGTATGAATCGGCCTACCCTTGAGGACAACCTCAGGGTGATTAAAGATGCCGGGTTTGAAGGGGTTGAAATGAAGGTTCCCGACGACAACGCCGGGAGAAACAGGCTTGGCGTCCTGCTCAATGAAAACGGGCTGGATTTGGTTGCTCAGGTCAGGGCAGAAGGGTCGACCGCTGATGCGCAAATAGAGTCCCTGAAACAAGGGCTAGGCAAAGTTGCTGAGCTGAATCCCTTGCTTGTGAATGTCCATTGCGGCAAGGATTTCTGGCCTTTTAGTGAAAACAGAAGGGTGCTTGTCAGCGCCCAAAGATTTGCCAGCGAACGTGGGATAAAGGTACTGCACGAGACGCATCGTGGCAGGGCAACTTTTTGTACGACGGCGACCATGGATATCATTGAGGCCGTGCCGGAGATAAGATTTACTGCGGATTTTTCACATTGGTGCTGCGTACACAATTCCCTGCTCCAGGATCAGTACGAGGCTGTTAGCCGCGTTATTGAACGGGCCGATTACATTCATGCAAGGGTCGGCTGCGCAACCTCTCCGCAGATTACCGATCCGAGAGCACCGGAGTGGAAGGATGCTGTTGAAGCGCATATACGGTGGTGGGAAAAGATAGCGGAAGATCACAAAAAGAATCACGCAGAATATTTACCGATATGCCCCGAGTTTGGTCCACCACCATACATGGTTACCATGCCCTTTACCGGAAAACCCATTGCCGATGCGTGGGAGATAAACTGCTACATGAAAGATATGCTTAAGGAGCGGTTGGGTCATTTCCTGGAATCGTAAGGGGGCGGCAATGATTAACATGAACAACTTACCGTACTCTTTCTTAAACAAATTTGACGAAGAACACGGACAAACAAGTTTGTCCGTGCCACCCCTTATAGTATTACTCTGTAAAAACTTCCTTTTTTGCAAGTTTTTTACAACCCCCTTGTCCCCTTTTTAAAGGGGGACTTGGTTGCGGCCTCGCCGCGCTAGGCAATAGGTGGAAAAATATGTTCATGTTATTTTATGTTAAGTCAAGTAGGGCAGGCATTGCCTGCCAATAAATAACCGTCCGGCAAGATCAAACATTATAAATGCCACACATATTCCTAACACCGCGAGTATAGGTCAAAATGGTGGGCAATGCCCACCCTACCAGGCTGACGCCTGGAAAAACAACATCATTTCTTATTTCGGATAATTTGAATAAATCTTTTTTGCCCTTGCTGTTAGTTGCTTCGCCTTGCTTTTCCTTCCGGTTCCATTATAAAATTCTGCCATTTTCTCCAGTACGGTTGCAATTAAAGGATGGTCTTTGCCATATTCTTTTTCATATATTTCAAGCGCCTGTTTATAAAGGGACTCAGCCGTAGTGTTTTCACCCCGGTAGTAATAAAGCGTTGCTAGATTGTTCATTGCAGAGGCAAGGTCGGGATGGCCTGAACCGAGTGTTTTTTCTTCAATGGCTAGGGCCCTTTTATAGAACAGTATCGCTTCCGCATATTTCTTCTGGTCTTGATAAATCTCTCCCAGTCTGTTCAGGACGTTAACAACACTGGGATGATCCGGGCCAAACACATTCTCATATATACCAAGAGATTGTTTGTAAAAGGGCTCTGCTTCAGCATATTTATCTTGAAGGAGAAACATTTCCGCAATATCTTGCAATACATTAGCAACATTGGGATGGTCTGAACCAAGCGATTCTTTGTAAATATTGAGAGCCTGATTAAAGAGAGGCTCGGCTTCGGCATACCTGCCATAGGTTCTATAAAGTATTCCCAGCAAGTTCATTGAATCAGCAATACAGGTATTGCCGGAAGGAAATGAGTTTTTCGCTACCTTTAATGCCTCTTCACCCGCCTTTATTGCATCCGCATATCTCTTTTTTTGTAAAAGCGCTGTGGTTTTATCATTGAGTTCCTTCCACAAATTCTCTTGAGTATATGCAGGCAAGGCGCAAAAACCAAACAGAACCAATATAAAAAAAACTTTCATTCCATAGCGGCAAAGATGTTTTGTACTGTTTACTAACGTGACCATTTCAAAAATCTCCCGTATAATATTGAATGTTGATATCAGTTTCATTTTTCACATAATTATTATATCATATGAAATTTATAAAATAATAACCATTGATGATTGATGGTTTGCAGGGTAAGGCAACTCTACTGGTTGTGGATTAATGAAACTTATTTGACCTTCGGTCGCAAAGGATGATAGAAACTATTTCTTCATTTTGTCATTCCCGCATGTTTCTGGCGGGAATCCAGTATTTTAAAAAGATGGATGCCCGATAAACCTGTCCTCGTGAAAACGGGGAGACATTCGGGCATGACAGAGAAGGATATTTACAGGTGAAAATATATTGCTCTCGTTCAGAGATTCTTAACATAAAGAACGGACAAGGGGACATAACGTCATAACTATGGCAATAAAAGCAACCATATTCAGAGTCGAGCTGAACATAGCGGATATAGACCGTAATTATTTCCATGATCATAAGCTCACCATCGCACGGCATCCTTCCGAGAATGACGTCCGTATGATGGCGCGTTTGGTGGCATTTGTCCTCAACGCACACGAGGACCTTGTCTTCACACAAGGCGTGAGCAGCGGAGATGAACCAGACCTGTGGCGAAAAGATTTAACCGGGAATATTGAGGTGTGGATAGAGATTGGACAGCCCGATGAGAAACAGATCCACAAGGCTTGTGGCCGCGCAAAAGAGGTTATTATTTACGCCTATAGCGGCAATGGCGCAAACGCCTGGTGGAAAAAGATACATCCCGATATTAATCGTTTCAAAAATCTATCGGTCATAAACCTGCCGACGGAAGCCATTCAGGAAATGGCAGCGTTGGCGCAACGCACTATGGACTTTCCATGTACCATACAGGGAGGAGAAGTATGGATATCAGGCAAGGACAAAACCGTGAAGATTTGTCCGATAAGGTGGAAAGAACAAGAAGGGTAGGAACATAAACGAGAGTCTGTCCACAAACGCTCGTCTTTCCTCCATTCTGGATTGTCTTGAATCTTTCCGACAGCTATTCAGCATACTTCCCAACGCAATCCGCTTATGGGAATGACAAAATATCGGCAATATATAATCTTGCATAATAGAAATAATTATTCTATAATGCAAGCATGATTCTGGTAAAGCGCACAATTTCAGAGAAATTAGCCAAATATCTTAAACTGTTTCCCATTGTGGTTATTGTGGGACCGCGGCAATCAGGGAAAACCACTTTTGCGAAAATGGAATTGCCTGAATGGAGATATTTTGACATGGAAAAGCCTTCCGATTACGGCAGGGTCTCGGCTGACATAGAGTTTTTCCTGGAACAGTATGGCGAGCATTGCATAATAGATGAGGCGCAAATTTTATCCGAACTGTTTCCGGCTTTGAGAAGCTATGTTGATCGCAAGAGGGGCAAAAAGGGGAGCATCGTCCTGCTGGGTTCAGTCAATCCGCTGCTTGTAAAGAACATATCCGAAACCCTTGCCGGCAGGGTGGGTTTTATTGAAATACACCCCTTCAGTTATTCCGAGGCGAATGGTCTTCGTAAAATGGAATTGGAGAAATTCTGGCTGAACGGCGGCTATCCTGAACCGCTTTTGTGGAATGAAAATGACCGCTTTGTCTGGATGGAACAGTATGTGAGAACATTTGTAGAAAGGGATGTCTTTGCTCTGTTAAAGACATCCTTTTCTCCCCAGCAGCAGATACAATTATTAACCATGATAGCGCATAACCATGCAAGGCTCTGGAATGCATCTCAGACAGCGTCCGCATTCGGAGTAAGTTATCACACCGTCAACCGGTATGTTGAATTGTTAGAAACATACTTCCTTGCTGATAAGCTTGTCCCTTATTATCAAAATGTGGGCAAGCGTCTTGTAAAGAGTTATAAAATTTATTTCCGTGACACAGGGATGCTTCATTATCTGCTAAACATTTCATCCATTGATGCATTAAGGACATCGCCTTACCGGGGCTTTAGCTTTGAAGGGTTTGTGATTGAGCAACTCAAGCGTAAATATGACCAGGCGCCATCTGGCAGCGTAAGTTTTTATTTTTACCGGACGTCGCAGGGGGATGAAATAGATTTTCTCGTTCACGACAGAAAAGGGTTACATGCCTATGAAATAAAGACATCCACCACAATAGACTCAAGGGAGTTGAACGGATTTAAAAGAAGCCTTGAGCAGTTAGGCTTGAAAAAAGGAACGGTTGTTTATTTCGGCAGGGAAGATTTTCGGCTCGATAAGCAAATTGAGGTTAAGGCAATAAACAATCTGCTGTAACTTGTGAAGGAATCAGGATTATTGGGTTTAATATTTGGAAGGGCGTAGAATGCAGATACTCGTCGATGCTGATGCATTTCCCGGTGTGATAGTGGATATCCTGTTCCGGGCAGTTGAGCGCGTTCGTGTTCCGTTGATTCTGGTCTCGAACAAGCATCTGAAGGTTCCTCAATCGGTGTACATTTCGAGTATTACGGTATCTGCTGGATTTGATGTGGCAGATAATCATATCATTGCGATGGTTCAACAGGGCGACCTGGTTATTACTGCTGATATACCGCTTGCAGACCGTGTCGTTGAGAAGGGCGGATATGCGATTGACCCGCGAGGTGAGCTCTATACGGAAACGAACATAAAACATCGGCTGGCTATGCGCAATCTTTTGAATGAACTCCGGAACGGCGGTATGATTACCGGCGGCCCCTCTTCGTTTGGCCGGAAAGACATTCAGTCGTTTGCATACCAACTGGATCGTTTTCTGACGAAACATTGTAAGCGCTGAAGGAATATAACAATGGCATGCATGCAGACGCTCAATTCTTCGCGCCGCTTATGCTTACGGGAGGCGTTTATAAATGAAAAATTGGTTTTTGTATTTGATACGATGTAAACATGGGAAATTATACACAGGCATTACCACCGACGTGGAAAGAAGGTTTGCAGAACATACAAGTAATGATAAAAAAGGAGCAAAATGTTTACGGGGGAAAGCCCCTTTGACGCTGGTTATGAAAAAGAAGATTGGAAGCAGGAGTATGGCGTTACAGATTGAAGCAAAGGTAAAAAAACTACCAAAAATCAAAAAAGAGATGTTCGTAGACGGTAAAATCAAAGTAAGGGAAATAAATATATGAACAAGAATAAAACCAGGGATCAAATAGAAGACAAATACAAATGGGATTTGTCTGTTTTGTATGCATCGGCTGATTACTGGGAAGAAGACTACCGGAAGGTAGAAAAAGAACTGCCTCTGCTCCTGGAGTTTAAAGGCTCTCTTGCTGATTCCGGTAAACTCGAGCAGTTCATGCAGCTTTATACTAACCATTCTATAATGAGAGAAAATTTATACGTATATGCGAAAGTACGCTTTTTTGAGGATACCAGAAACGCCGTATATGAAGAGATGAAAGGCCGTATTGAACTGTTTGTTTCAAAGATTTCTGCTGAAACCGTTTTTATAAAAAAGGATTTGTCCTCTTTATCACGGGATGATATCGATACCATGATTCATGAAAATGCTCGCCTGGCAGGGTATCGCTTCTTTCTGGAAAGCTATGCCCGATACAATCCTCATATCCTTTCCGAAGAAACGGAAACTGTTTTGGCGGAACTGGAAATTGCCTTGAAAAAGCCTGACGATGTTTTTTCGGCCTTTCATGATAACAATATTTCATTCGGGGAATTCGAACATAAGGGAGAAAAAATCCACCTTTCTCATGCAAAATATGCTCAACTTCTAGAATCGCCTGATCGGGCTCTCCGGCAAAAAGTGTTTGATTTTTATTACCAGCCTTACCGGCAGAATATTGATGTGCTGGCAAATACCTATGCTGCAAACGTGCTTGCAAACATCAAGCTGGCGAAGGTCCGCAACTATACGTCAATGCTGGAAATGTCCCTGTTTCCTGATTACTTGTCAACCACAGTAATCAGTAATCTTGTTGAGGTTCTAAAAGAGAACATAGATGTGATCAGCGAATTCAATGCCCTGAAACAGGAAGAGCTTGGAATTAAAGAATTACACTTCTATGATAATTATGTCCCCCTGGTGAATGATGTTGATAAGAAATATTCCTATGAAGAGGCAATTGAACTGGTTCGTACGGCGCTTGCACCCCTCGGTGCGGAATATCTCAGGAAGTACGACGCTACTGTTAGTGCACGGGTAATTGATGTGTTCGAATCTCCCGGCAAAAGATCAGGGGCGTTCTCCTGGGGGAGTTATGCGAGCCGGGGATTAATTTTCTTAAATTACACGGAAAAGTTCTCTGATGTTTCGACATTTGCGCATGAATTCGGTCATTGCCTGCATCGGGATTACTCCATTGAAAATCAACCATATATCTATTATCAAAATCCGATCTTTCTGGCTGAGATAGCCTCGACATTCAATGAGGCTTTACTGTTTGATCATATGTCAAAGATTGCCGAATCCAGCGAAGAGAAGAAATTCTTTCTGTATCACAACATGAAACGAATAGAAGCAACCTTTTATAGACAGACGATGTTCGCAAATTTTGAAAAAGAGATTCATGAGATGGCTGAATCCGGTAAGGCACTGATCGCAAAAAGCATAACTGACATTTACAGGAAAAACCTTGAAGTTTATCTGGGTAAGGGAATGGTTATTGATGAGCAGTTAAATTACGAGTGGGCGCGCATCCCCCATTTTTACAATGCATTTTATGTGTATAAATATGCTACCAGTCTGTCCGCGGCAATAGCCTTGTCTGAGCGTGTAACCTCCGGCGATAAAGTTGCTGTTGAAGATTATCTTACATTTCTGAAAGCAGGATCACACAAGGAGCCGCTTGAAATTCTGAAAGACGCCGGGGTAGACCTTGCCGGAAAAGAAGCGTATGAAGTGACAGTTAACAAATTCAGAAAATTACTGGCAGAATACAAATCTTTGTAGAATAGGAGATGATAGAGAATTGCTTTTTCCCATGGGGCATTCTTTTTAAATGGAATTCTGGCTATTTTGGATTGACATACGATATTTCATGAGATAGTATGCTGAAAATTGTAGAATAAAGATATAGATAAATGTAGAGTTAACTATGATTCAGGATTGACGATGCATGACCACAATACGGTAGCAGATATTCTTGATCACGAATTTCCGATCGGTCGCTATACCAAACCGGAACATCTCTGCGCTGGAGTTGAAGAGTATCTCCGCGAGCAGCTTCGCGTACAAGCAATTGAGTCTTGCATGGCGGTGGCATCCGATAGCGGCAAGAAGGTGTCTCGAATTGGCATGGATGGATTTATAATCGACGGGCTCGCATACGTTCTCAAGTTAGTGGAGTCAAGCACAATTCTTGTAATGGAGATACACATCCTCGACGACACTGCCAAGTGCGGAAAACGGCGGCAACGAACGCTCTCGTTCTCTTCAGCAGGAAGATACGACCGCGTTAGGGTTGAGGCACCTGAGTCATTTCAACCCATATTCGAAAATCTCCTTGAAGGCAGCCTCTCGTTGCTCCAAGCGGGTTATGTCTGGTTGAGTGGCCGAGTGCTTTGGGAGTTAGGGCGAACACGCGAGAAATTGTCTGATGATCTCTACCTATATGTTCGGACACGACTTCCTGAAAAACTTTTTCAATTTGTCTGGTTCTTTGTACTCTCGAATGAAGAGGGTGTCTATCTTGCCGATCGCAGTTTGCTGTCCGGATCCCTTCTCCGCGTTTCGACTTCAGCCGCTCGCACTTTCATGTCTCCGCTTGAGCTTCTATCTCAGATGACAACCTGCGTACTTCCCGCCCAGAACACACACTCAGTTGACGCGCTCAGGGAGGGCAAAACGCTTCCCATGAGCTTCAACAATCCGAAGTACGCTGAGACTGGGGTACAGGTGGCCGAGTCCGCAGTATACCAGTGCCGGGATGTCATGGTTCATCCTCTAGTAAAGGAGGACGATGCGTATCTGACCGTGGGTTATCCCGCAGATCTGGCCTCTGTCCTAGGGCCGTTCTTCGATAGTGGCAAGCCCTAGTTTCGAGATGTTGTCCTGAAACACAGGCGTTTTCTTCTTCGGCTGATGCGCGAGATCAAGGAGCAAGGTGTCTTACCTGAAGTCGCCGGGCGGGTGGCATATGTCGCTGGTCAGTTTATGAGAGGGATATACGACCTTTCGTAAACGTAGTTGTATCTAGGGGTAAAACTTAACGGGTACTTTACCCCGTCCCATCAAGAGGCAACGCAAGAGAACCCATATTTATTACTGATACAATCGTGTCCTGTTTTTTGTTAAAAAATAATCAGTTTTTGTGGCAAGAATAAAGACCTTACCCAATGCTACTATAACTTTACCGAAATATCGTGTTTTATGCATTTGATGGAGGGCGTGATGCTGTTGAGAAAGGCGTTTTTTGCAAATATCGTTGTGCTGTTGCTTTGCACGGTTTTCATTGTGTTTGCAGGGGTGTAACCGATTAAAGGTGAAGAAAAGGAGAAAAGTGAATTAGCGGAGATTGTGGGTAAGATAGACGTGCATTATAAGGTGTTAGAGCGGCTTGAGACCTACTTCTCCTTTGATGAGTAGAGAAGGAACGGAAGATTTACGACGATGCAAGCGCCAACCTCGTGGCGCTCTGCAAGACCGCTACAACTAAATTTGCACGACCGGATGACAATAAATATCAGGAATTTAACCATGCGATGTTGACTGCATCTGAAAATATAGCCGCTATATTTAAAGATGCAAATAGGGTTAACTCGTTAGAAGATGTGCTATGGGAAACCGGATAATTGCGGCAATCCTGCGCTACCTGTCATAAACACCTTAAAATACACACTGTGTCGTTCAATCAAGGGTGTCTTTTTGGGTGTAATTTCCATTTTACGTAAAATGGAAATTGCACCCTCTTTTTTTGTAACAGTTTACGTGGTATAAGTAAAAGCGGATAAAAACCCCCTGTTTCTCCCTTTTTTAAGGTTTTAAGGGGAACTTCAAAAATCCCCCTTAAAAATGGGGCAAGGGTGTTGTATTACAGGCTTTTTTGAATACCGGCTGAACTGTTACCTTTCTTCTGATTACTTACTATGATTCAGGAAGATGAACTTTATAGAAAGGTTGCAGATGCCTGCCAGACAGAAACGGCTGAAGCCTTTCGTCTTCAGAGCCGCATACATCAATTGCGGTGGTTTGGCCGTTCCAATATATGGGTCAAACGGGACGACGAGCTGAGCTTTGGCGTGTCGGGAACCAAGTTGCGTAAACATGCATCCATAATTCCTTCATTAAAACAAAAAGGAATTGAGGAAGTGGTGGTAATTGGCGGGGCAAATTCAAACAACGTGCTTTCAGCGGCTCAGACCCTGAGGGAAAACAATATCAAGATAACTCCTTTCTTACTTGGGCCGCCATCTCAAAAACTTGGTAATGCGAAGCTGTTTTCACTGTTTGTTGATGACAGCGAAATCCATTGGGTTTCACGCTCCCAATGGGGCGATTGTGAACATTTGGTCAACTGTTATGTAGAAAAAAGAAAGGCCGGGGGAGTAAAGATTTTTGTGCTTCCTGAAGGGGCGCATCATCCATTAGCTCTGCCAGGCTCTTTAAGCATTCTTGTGGACATCCTTCGCAATGAACGGGAATCGGGGGTGCGTTTCGATCATATTTTCATTGATGCCGGTACGGGTATGGTTGCGCAGTCACTCCTCGCTGGGGCTGCCGCTCTTGGGCGGAAGATGATATTTCATGTCGTGGTTCTGGCAGGCTCATTTGATGATTTCCAATCGGGATTATCCCAGGTTATAGAATATACCAGGGAGTTTCTTAATGTTTCTCCTTGTCCGTTGCCCGATTATTCTATGTACCATCCTGCGACCGCCAAATCATTCGGCAGCACCAACAAGACAATTTTTGAGGAAATAAGGCGTATTGCACGAGAAGACGGAATTCTCACGGACCCTGTTTACTCGGCCAAGCTGTTTCTTACGGCAAGGCAAACGATTCTCGACAAAAAATTTGGAGGGAATATTCTCCTGATTCACTCAGGAGGCGGATTGGCCTTAACGGGTTTTATGGATTGTCCCATGTTCAGTGTATAGGAAATTCAATGTTAGGCCTGAAAGGCCGTCAGGATATAGCGGGGGTGAAGCCCCCTGAAATTGAATAAAGCAATATAAGCCTCAAAGGGGTGAAAGGGCATTTTGTTTTTCGTGATCAATTCAACCTCCGCAACATAAAATTGAAAATATGGACAAATCAAGCCAGGAAAGATGTATCCAATGCCGGTTAATAATTCGAGACTGTATTTGCCGGGACATTCCAGCTTTTTGGGCGGAACATAAAATAACCCTGTTAACAAGCAAAAGAGAAGAGCGGATTATCTCCAATACGGGAAGGCTGCTTCGGTGTATGCTGGGAAATATCTCTCCGGTTTATATGGGAGAAAAGGGGTGGGAAAAAGAGGTTGAGTCGGAAATATTGAGAACCGATTATACACCGGTAATCCTTTTCCCGACGCCGCCTGTTTATCATGGGCAAAAAATTATAGAAGAAACGGGGAAACCATTGAATATTTTTGTCCTGGACACTAGTTGGAAAAATGCGAGGAGATGGCTTCACAAACCCGTGCTTGTGAATTTAAAAAAAATCGGATTAGAAACAGTGCCGCCTTCTGAATATTACCTCAGGAAGCGATCTGTTGAAAGCTATTTGTGCACTTTTCAAGCAGTTACTTCATTAATGACGGAACTCAGGACGAAAGGTTTTGATTCGGCTTCTCTTCTGATAAATGAAAAATTTAGATTGTGGGTGAAATCTTTGGCAAGGCAAAGAGGATTGACCAGAACGACTACCAGGTACTAACCACTTCCGTAAAGCCCTTCGCTGGTTCAATCGTTCGACTGAGCGCTCACGACGAAGTCTGCATGATTAAACCAGCCTAGGGAAAGGTGGATTCGCTCTCGCTTAATCCACCCTACCGCAAAACCGCATGAATAAAATGAAATCCTATACGATCAAGATAAACAACTATGTTTTCTTCATGCCAAACATTGCTAGAATTATAGCTTCTGGTTATCCTTACCATGTCACGCAAAGGAGAAGCTATCAACAACCTGTTTTTGATGAAGAAGACGATTTCCGTCAATATCTTCAATGGCTAAAACAGTATGCAGACAAATATTCATTGAACATTTGGGCATACTGCCTTCTGACAAATCATGTCCGCTTTGTACACCTCCCCTTAATTAGTGCCTGAACGAAAACGCATCCTTGAGTCATTTCGACTGAAAGGAGAAATCTGTAAACTCAATAATATCAATAGACAAAAGATTTCTCGCTCCGCTCGAAATGACAGTTTTGCGAGTTTTCGTTCAGACACCAATTATCTTCCATTCCAGCCTATTAGATGGTAAAATACAGAATTTAATTTAGAGGATATTTAATCTTAGGCGGATAATGACATGATACAAATAAGCAACCTAACCAAATCCTACGGCAAACAGGCGCTGTACAGCGCCGTTACCCTGAGCATTGGCCCGCGCGAAAAAGTCGGCTTTGTTGGGCGTAACGGCAGTGGCAAATCAACTCTTTTCCGCCTTATCCTGGGGGAAGAGCAGCCCGACAACGGCATCATCAGCATACCAAAAGGGTACAAAATCGGAACGCTGGAGCAGCACCTCAAATTCACCCGGAAAACGGTGTTGGAAGAGGTGGCTACCGCCCTTTCGGAAGACGAAATATACGACCACTGGAAAGCGGAAAAGATACTGTTCGGCCTGGGTTTCACCGAGCCAGACATGGAAAAACAGCCGGAGAGTTTTTCCGGCGGCTACCAGATACGGATGAACCTGGCGAAGCTGCTGGTCCAAAACCCCCACATGCTTTTGCTGGACGAACCTACCAATTACCTCGACATCGTCAGCCTTCGCTGGCTCAAAGGTTGGCTCAGATCATTCCAGGGGGAGGTCATCATCATTACGCACGACCGCGGCTTTATGGATGAAGTGACCACCCACACGATGGGGATCGTCCGCCGGCAGCTCCGGAAGCTGAAGGGGGACACCATCACCTTTTTCGAGACCCTCGACCATGAGGATGAAATTCACGAAAAGTCCCGCGTCAACCAGGAGAAGCGGATAAAGGAGATCGAAGAGTTTGTGGCGCGCAACATGGCGCGCGCCAGCACGGCTGGTCGCGCCCAGTCGCGCCTGAAATTGCTGGACAAGATGGAGCGTATCGAAAAGCTCGACCATGATGCGATGCTGGCGTTCCGTTTCAATCACGTAAAGTGTCCCGGCAAAGTTGTGATGGAAGCCCGCAACCTATCGTTTTCCTATGACGGCAATCCGCATAACGCGTTGTTCAAGGGTCTGACATTCACGGTGGAGGCGCAGGACCGCATCGCCATCATTGGGAAAAACGGCAAGGGGAAATCAACGCTGCTGAACCTTCTCGCTGGCGAGCTGAAACCGATCACCGGCGGACTGAGCACTCACCCTGCTACAAAAATAGGCCACTTCGGGCAGACGAACATTCAACGGCTCAACCTTGAATTTAACATTTTGGATGAATTGAGCATGTCGAACCCGTCGCTCAATAACCAGCGACTTCGCAGTCTCGCTGGCGCGATGATGTTTCCCGGCGACGCGGTGGAAAAGAAAATCAAGGTGCTTTCCGGCGGCGAACGGAGCCGCGTGTTGCTGGGCAAGATATTGGCCAACCCGACGAACCTCCTCCTCCTCGACGAACCGACCAACCACCTTGACATGGAATCGATAGAAGAGCTCACCGAACAGCTTGACGAATACGAAGGGGCGGTCATCATTGTTACGCATAGCGAAATGATCCTGCGTGACATCGCCACAAAGTTGATCATTTTCAACGAAGAGAATGCACAGCTTTATTTGGGAAGCTATGACGATTTCCTTGAGAATATTGGTTGGGATGACGGGAACAAATAGGGGGCAGGACTGACTATCTGATAGATTTGTGTCGTGATGAGGATATACTTTGTTTTCTAAATTATTCCATTCCGTCTTCTATACTATTGGCTGTGGAATAAACGCGGCCAGGTACTGACACCTTATGCTTGCATATCGAACGATTAATCGCTAAAATATGTCATGGAATTAAATCACCTTGGTATCACAAATAAGAGCGCTGAGCAGGCGATACGGTTTTATCAGGATTTTTTAGGTCTTGAAAAGACAAGAGAAATTCTCCTTGCCCCGGAACTTTCAGAGCAATTGTTTTCTCTTTCTCAAGAGATAAAAGTGTTAGTTTTTGAAAAGCCCGGGATAAAGATTGAGGTATTCATATCCGATTTTCAACATGCCAACCCCAATTTCACTCATTTCGGTATGATGCTGGATAATTTTTCAGAGGTTACAGAAAAGGCCCAGAGGTCTCATGTTGATCTTATCATTGGAAAACATAAGGATAAGACCGTGTACTTTCTCAAGGATTATTCCGGCAACCTGATTGAAATAAAGCAAAAATCGTAAAACGGGTTGAGGTTGACACACCTTATTTTTACTGACGGGAGGCATCTGGCATAAAAGCAGTGCTTTATTTTCCAAAATGTTCCGATGTGTCGTGTTGTTTCAATTTGTTTAATACGATTTCTGCCGGGGTTAAATATTTTTTCTTATTATTACACGCCTTACAACACGGGACAATATTCCCCTTTGTACTTCTCCCTCCTCTGGATAGAGGTACCACATGGTCCATGGTAAGTTCATCAGGGAGGAACTTTGCCTGACAATAATAGCATATCCCCTGGGAAATTTTGTTCTTCCACCACTGAGATTTCCTAGTCTCCTGAGCCTTCAGCTTTTCCCTGGCAATATGTTTCTGATCTTTTTCTATATGAATCCATTCAGACACGACTATTTTCCTCTTTTAAAGACATCTTCACTCACGAACTATGGCTAATGATTGTTGGATTATTGTAGATTATTTTACCACAAAAGGAAAGGGTTAACAAAAAACACTATCGATACGATTGAAAGAAAAACCTGTAAAAGTAATTCAGAATTTGACCGTTTGACAAACAGCACATCAGTTTGTATTATCTGTTTGCCGAAACAGTGATTCATTTCCAAAAACAAACAGGAGCAGGATATGATAGTTGATCGTATACAAAACGGTAAAGCTTATCCGATGGGAAAGGCATGGCAGCTCGCTTTTGAATTTCTGCTTTCTCTAAAACCTGATGCAGAAGAGAAGAAATACCACGTGCAAGGGGATGATATTTTTGCACTGGTTACAAGCTATGAAACACGTCCTCCTGATACGGCGGTACTTGAGACGCACCGGAAATACCTGGATATTCAGACGGTTATTACCGGCGGAGAAGGAATTGCCTGGTTCCCAAAAGACGAACTCATAATAAAGCAGCCCTATGATGAATCGAAGGATGTGGAATTTTACCACCACCCGAACTCAAGCTTCGCACGAATGAACATCTTTCCCGGCATATTTGTTGCTTTATTTCCCCATGATGCCCACATGCCTTCTCTTATGCTTGGGAATACCCCTGAATGTGTCAAAAAAGTAGTGGTAAAGGTAAACGTAAATCTTCTCATTACTTCCTGAGAGGATACACGTGCTAAAGGGTGTACGTTTTTCCTCATGACGGCCAGGGGAATGCTGTTTCCTTTTGTTGTCGAGTATTAATCAAAGGACTTTATACATGCCGGAAAAAAAGGATGGTATATTTCCCGATAAAGAGTATCTTTTAAAACTCGCTCAAATGCGCATGCCGTTTGGCAAATACAAAGGGCGATTGCTGATTGATTTGCCTGAGGCGTATATTGTGTGGTTTGCCCAACAGGGATTCCCGAAAGGGGAATTAGGTAATATGCTTGAGTGTGTCTATGAAATCAAGCTGAATGGACTGGAATACCTATTGAATCCACTCTCTTTCTAGAGGGGAGCTTAAAAGTCGCTGCCAAAGGCAGCCTAATTGAACACCGGTAAGTTGGGTCGGACCACGCTAAACTCTTGAAATTTATTAACATTCCATAAAAAATTATGCTATTATCTATTTTATGATTTTTTATGACTTTAGTCGCTGGAAAGAAAGATAGGAATACATGAAATTTAGCGAACTCGACCTTCCTGCAAACATCCTCAGATCACTTGCTAAGATGGGGTATGAAGAAATGACCCCTATTCAGGAGGCGACGTATCCGGTAATTTTCGCAGGGCAGGATCTTTGTGCACTTGCTGAGACCGGGTCGGGAAAGACGGCTGCCTGTGCGATCCCGCTTATTCAGAAAGTTGATCCTGCTCTTAACGCCATTCAGGGACTGGTGCTCGTCCCGACGCGTGAATTGTGTATGCAGTATATGGCAGAGATAGAGAAGATCGCGTCAACGACGCACGTGATTCCTTATGCAGTGTATGGTGGTTTTGACAAAAAGATTCAGATTGCCAAGCTGAAACAGGAGGAAGTGCATATTTTGGTCGCAACACCGGGGCGGCTTATTGATCTTTTGTACGATGGGATACTTTCTTTTGCGCAGGTGAAATGCGCTATCCTTGATGAGGCGGATGAACTTTTAAAGGTGGGATTCCTCGAAGACATTGAATTTATTCTGTCATGCATCTTGCATGAACATCAGACGCTCCTTTTCTCAGCGACGATGCCCGATGATATCAAAAAACTTGCGCATGACTGTTTGCGTGATCCCCGGCATATCTCTCTTGTAACAGAGAGGACAGCGCCAGAAAGCATTGAGCATTATTTCGCTTATTGCCACCCAAAACAAAAGCATACAGAACTCATCAGGTATCTTGAGGGGGAGGATGTTAATCAGGCGCTCATTTTTTGCAATGCCCGGCACATGGTTGATTCGTTGTTCCACTCCATCAGGAAAGATTTTAAAGATATTGACTATATGCACGCGGGGCTTAGTCAGGATAAGCGTTCTTCGATTATTGGGAAGTTCAGGAGTGAGAAGCTCCGCTACCTTATTGCAAGCGACGTTGCCGGCAGGGGGCTTGATTTTTCGCATGTCTCGCATGTGATTAATTGGGATTTCCCGAGAGACGGAGAGCAGTATACGCATCGTACCGGCCGGACTGGTCGTATGGGGAGAAAGGGGAAGGCTTTTACTTTTGTATCCAAACACGATCTCCCTGGTCTTCGCAAACTACTTCGCAGTAGAAAGATCACTCCTTGCTGGATTGGAAAAGATCCTCTTTGCGAAAATAACACACCTCAAGATAGAAGAACTCAAAAGAGGAAAAGACCCTTTCGGCTTAACCCCGCTGAAGAAAGCAAGAAAACAGAATAAAAGGAAATCATCGATGCCCTCTGTAAAGGGACGAATAAAAGTTTTGATGAAATAAAAAAGGAACGAGGTATAATAAGGCAAATAGCCATGGACTTGTTATATCGGGTTGGTGGACTAAGCGGAACTGAGATAGGAGAAATGATGGGGGGAGACTATAGTACAGTGAGCCAGGGGAGAAAACGATTACGAGAAAAACTGAAAAGCGACAAGCATCTTTCTCAGATTATCAAAGGGGTTGAAGCAGATTTGTCAATAATGAAGGTTTGTAACCCCTTTTGCTCTTTCTCGTAAAACCTACGATATTCTTCCAGTTTCGGATGCCCCACCTCCTCTGCCACAGGGAGCATCTCTTCCATTACCTTTACCGCCCCTGCCTTGTCACCTCTCATGGAAAGCGCCATGGCAAGGTTATAGGAAGTACCGACAAAATAGTAGGGCAAGACTTCTTTTGTGTAGACCTTGAGTGCCTCCTTATAGGCATTTATTGCACGATTAAGATTTTCCTCCTTCTCCCTGACATACGACGAATCCCGGTAGGCAATGCCCAGGTTGTTCTGTGTCCTGGCATAGTCATAGGGGAATTGCTCAAAGGTTCTGATCCTCAATGCCTTGTTGTAGTACTCTATGGCACGCTCGAGATTTGCCTCCTTGTTCCCGGCTTCTGACAGTCTCCAGTAGGTAATGCCCAGGTTGGCCTGGATCCTGGCATAATCTTGGGGAAATTCCTTAGGGGTATAGACCCTTAAGGCCTCGTTATAACACTCAATGGCACGCTTAAAATTTACCTCTTTGTCTTTGACCTCTGACAAATCCCTAAAGGCATTGCCTGTGTTGTTCATGGTCTGGGCATAATCATAGGGGAATTGCTCAAAGGTTCTGTCCTTCAGGGCCTCGTTGTAACACTCTATAGCACACTCGAGATTTACCTCCTTGCCCCTGACTTCTGACAAACTCCAGTATGCATTGCCCAGGTTCTTGTTTGTCAGGGCATAGTCATAAGGAAATTGCTCAATGGTATAGACCTTCAGAACCTCATTGCAGGCATTTATGGTATGCTTTAGATTTGTCTCCTTATCCCGGATCTCTGACAAATCCCGGTAGGCGAAGCCCAAATTGTTCCTTGTTCGAGCATACTCCTGGGGGAATTGCTCAAAGTTATACACCTTCAGGGCTTCGTCATAGCACTTTATGGCATGCTTTAGATTTTCCTCCTTCTCCCTGACATACGACAAATCCCAGTAGGCAATGCCCAGATTGTTCTGAGTCTGGGCATAGTCCTTGGGGAATTTCTCAAAGGTTCTGACCTTCAGTGCCTCGCTGAAGGCATTTATTGCCTGCTTGAGATTGGTCTCCTTTTCCCTATCTGATAGTTTCCAATAAGTAGTGCCTAATGAGTTCTGATAGTTCGCATATTCTGACTGGCCTTCTTTGTCTTTCATGAGTTCAAGTCCCCTCAGGTAGAACTGAGGGAGTCTCTCCATGTAGAGGTAATTGGGGTTGTTGATGTCGCTGGCACTGGCAATTTTATCCATTCTACAGGCTTTTGTGTGGGTACAAATTAAGTTTTCCACAGTGAAACAGGATAGCAGTTCTATAGTTGTAAAAGTTTCTGAACCCTCTTGCGGCAGATTTTATCTGTTGTATTTTGCTATTAATCCCTTCTGCTACCG
>JACRII010000148.1 GCA_016235875.1 Planctomycetota bacterium | reverse complement strand
TGATGAGTGCTTTCAAAGTATTGTTTTACAAGTTCTGCAACTTCGTTTTCATTGCTGTCAAACACACCATCCGCACTCCAGACGACTGAACCGGTATCGGTGGAAATCATTCCTGCTTTGACGCCAAGCAACATGGGTTCATAGGGACGATAGTGGGTTATATTTCCAAATATAATAGCATCTACGTCATATTTCTTCTTGAAGGCTATAAGGGTGCTTATATTGACAGATCCCTTGTTCCATATTTCATGTTCGGAGAGGAGTGTCGTTTTATTTCCAGTTGGTACAACAACCTCAAAACTACCGATTTTTCTCAATTCTACCGAAAAAGCCTCCGTTACCTCGTCTATGACGGCTTCTCTATCTATGTTATATTCGAATGGTAAAAGCAATACACGGCGTATCTGCATCTTTTTAAATTCATCCGATTTATTATAACTCAGGCTTGAAGAGCGATGTGGAGGCGTACTAAAGCACCCCATGATAGTTAATGAACATAGACTAACGATGCATAGTGTTAATTTCACTTAAACCCTCCATGTCTTTTAAAAAAAGTATTTATTGTGAATCTTGTGTTTTCAGTTTCTTTTTCTCACTCAATTGTTCTATCTTGAGACCGATGAGTTCTTGCTTTGCCTTTGTTTCTTCGATCTGTGCCTTTGTTAACTCCAGAGTCAGTTCCTTAATCTTCTTCTCGTAGGGTTCGCGGGACTCATTTAATTGTTTGTTTAATCTTTCATTTTCAATAACTATTTGTTGTGCCGCTTCTAATTGTTTTTTTGTCTCTTCCAACTCTGTTTCGAGTGCCGTTTTAACTTTTTTATTATTCACAAGTTCTTTTTCGAGAGAGGCTGTTTTTGCCTTTGATGACACGAGCGCCGCTCGTGTTTGTTCAAATTGCTCAAGTATAGAGATTTTTTTATCGCCCTCTCCAGTATCAACTTTTACCGTAGACCCACTAGCCAAATAGCCGCTCCTTTTAGGTGGCGCTACGGCTTCATTTGAGGAATTACCTGGTCTGGTTTCTTCTGAGGAAATATCAGGCTGGGAAGGTTTTTTATAATCCTTTTTCATAAAGGATTCACAACCCACAATTAATATAAGAAAACATAAAGGAATCAAAGACACCGTTTTTTTCATATTCGCATTCCTGCCTGAAAAAGGTATTATTGGAAATTTAATCACAGCATACAAGATATTCCTTTGCCAATGCTGTGGTTTCATAGTTTCTTGTTTACTCTTATAATGTTTAAAATTGCAACTCTTGATGTAAGATTATTACCATATTCATTATTACACGCCATGAAAGTATTTATCTTATAACCTTGTAAAACAGTTACTTGTGGTTATTTAAACTGTTTAAAGCTATTTTAATAGCAAAACAGTATCAAACTTTTTAGCAAATTTAATACCGTGTAAACAATTGGAACTTAAAGGGAATGGTTGACGATTTGAGCTTTGAAAGATCGTGTTGTTTGCAGTATGTCGTTACTACAAATAATTGCAGAACATATAGCGACACGTAATCCACCCGCTAATAATATCTCATTGAGATTTTCATGGTTAATAGCGCCTATCGCAACGAATGGTATGGTAATTTCTCTTTTTACCTCTTTTAAATAGTCAAGACCCACAGGAGGTTCATAGTCCTTTGTTATGGTGGGGAATAGGGGGCCAACGCTAATATAATCGGCGCCCTCCAGTTGTGCCTTGCGCGCTTGAACTATAGTATGGGTGGAAACTCCCAATATTCTGTCGTAGCCAATTATCTTGCGCGCACAGTGAATGGTTAAGTCTGATTGTCCGATATGCAATCCGTCTGCATCCACTTTTTTGGCGATCTCGGCACGGTCATTTACTATAAAAAGGATTTTTGATTGTGATGTTATCCTTCTAAATTCCTTTGCCAGGGCAAGAAACTCACCGTCAGACATCGTCTTTTCTCGCAGTTGTACTGCATCAGCTCCGCCCTTAATGACCTCCTGTAGTGTTTCCAGTACAGGTTTTTTAGAAAGACCGGAGCTTATTATAACGTACAACCTTACATCTGAAAAATTTTTTAAAGAATTTTGCTTAATAATCTTCGTTTCTCGTTGTTGATTCATTGATAATTGTAATTGACACCTATTTGATGTTTGATATAATTATTCCATCATGTATTTTCCTGCCAAACGTATTATTGAACCAGCCTTATTTTAATTTTCCATCAAAACAAATACAAGATTTATACGGATAGTTTTTTGGATGTTTTGTAAAGAAAGCTAAAAATATGTCAGAAGTAAAAGAACATTGCGGATTGTTTGGTGTTTATGGTTGTGAAGATGCAGCAGAGAGGGTTTATTATGGCTTGTATTCTTTACAACATCGCGGTGAGGAAAGCGCCGGCATTGCTTCAACAGATGGGAAAGACATAGTCTGTTATAAAGGGATGGGTCTGGTAAGCGATGCTATAAAACCGCAGATGCTCAAATCTCTTAAAAATTCCATTGCTATAGGACATGTCCGATATTCCACTATCGGTTCCAGCAACATTGGAAATGCACAACCCCTGGTGGTTGATTACTACAAGGGAAAAGTTGCGGTTGCCCATAACGGACAATTAACTAATGCAAAAAGGCTGCGTGAAGAGTTTGAGGCAAACGGTTCGATATTCCATACCACCTCAGATACAGAAGTGGTCGTCCATCTCATGGCAAAGCCTTTAAATATGATGCAAAAAAATTTATCTCTCGTACTGCAACAATTGCGAGGGGCTTTCTCTCTGTTATTTTTAACACCCGAAGAGATGGTAGGGGTGCGTGATCCTCACGGTTTCAGGCCTTTGTCCCTCGGCAGATTGAAGGATGGTTATGTGATGGCATCCGAGACCTGCGCCTTGGATCAGGTGGGTGCGGAATATATTCGGGATGTCAATCCGGGCGAAGCAGTCTATGTTGGGAAAGATGGAATTCGGAGTGAATATTACTGCCCTCAAAAACAGATTAAACCCGCCTTTTGTGTCTTTGAACTGGTTTACTTTTCCAGACCCGATAGCAAGATCTATGGAGAAAGCGTACACTTATTTCGTAAGCGATTGGGGGCAATGCTTGCAAAGGAGTCACCGGTAGATGCTGATGTGGTGATTTCCGTTCCTGAAGGTGGAAACTCCTCAGCGATTGGGTATTCTCACGCTTCAGGTATACCTTTTGATCGTGGATTTATTCGTAACCATTACGTAGGCAGGACGTTTACATTGCCAGAACAAGATCGTCGTCACCGTATTGTAGAACTCAAGCTGAATGCATTGAAAGAAACCGTTGAGGGGAAACGAGTCATTGTTGTTGACGACTCCATTGTACGAGGAACGACGTCAAAGTCTCGGTTTGGGTTGCTGCGGAAGGCTGGAGCAAAGGAGATTCATGTAAGGATCAGTTGCCCGCCGCATCGTTATCCCTGTTATTATGGAATCGACTTCCAGCAGAAAGGTGAACTCATTGCAGCAAATCGTTCTTTGGAAGAGATACGGCAGTATTTAAATGTGGAGAGTTTGTGCTATCTCAGTGTGGAGGGGATGATGAGTTGTACGACGCAGCCTCGCCAGCATTTTTGCAAAGCCTGCTTCACAAGCGATTACCCTACCCCTATTGAAGAGGAGACGAAGAAACTTATCGAGCGGGAAGTTGTCGGAAAGATTGAAAAGGTTCATTAAATAATTAACAATGCTTAAAAACCTACTGTACCTCATAAAAGGTGTCTTCGGCAGGACCTTTTATATCATTCCTCAGCGACCTGAGCGTATCCAGATTGAGATTACCAACCGTTGTAACTACACATGCGGCATGTGCCCGCGTGAATCCTTTAATCTGCCGGAAAGAGACATCCCACTTGATCTTTTTAAGAAAATTATCGACAAGCTAGAAACACCATATAACATTACCCTTACAGGATGGGGCGAGCCTTTGTTACACCCTTTACTCATGGACATGATTGTCTGCACAAAAGATAAAGGACATAACGTTGGTGTAACGACAAATGGCTTGTTACTTGCTCCATTTGTTGAAAAATTTATCGAAAAGTCTTTAGACAAACTAACCATTTCTCTGGATAGCATTGAGGAAGGTGTAGAGGTAAAAGAAGGTCACCCCTCGAATAAGGTGGTGCAGAAAAATATCGAGTCCCTGATTCGATCCCGGGGTGATAAGAAAAAACCGATGATTACGATTCAGATAACGCTGCATGACAAAAAGCAGTGTCTGGAGACGATCAAATATGCTGGCGAAGTAGGGGCTGACCGTGTATATTTAGTGCGGTTAAACATACCTTTTGGCATGAATAGCTTTAAAAGACCTAATCTGGAAGAAGAATTGGAAATCTATAAGGAGTCTGAAGAGATAGCCAAAAAATATGGATTGCAGGTTGATAACAACTTCACAGCATTTGACAATAAATTACTTCGGTCTCTGTATAAAAAACTGCG
>JACRII010000146.1 GCA_016235875.1 Planctomycetota bacterium | reverse complement strand
GCGCATTCCTGGTTTAACCGGTTCAGGAAGTTGCTGGTACGGTATGAAAAACTTGGCGAGACCTACGAAGCGCTTCTACACTTGGCCGCAGCTATTATTTGCTGGAGAAAAGTTGGCGTTATTTACGGATAAGCTCTTAATATGAGTATATTCATTTTACACCTCAGTTTTGTTATGCGTGTTAATCAAATAAAGGGGTGGGTGTTTTATTGCCTGCCCCCACCCCTTTTGGAGATTTTGGTTCAATTGCCTTTGACTTCATGGATGCGTTCTTCTACTCCTGCGAGTTCCTTCTTCAATTGGTCTCTGTACTCTTCCAGCCTTTCCTGTTCCTCTTTTGCTGATATGAAACGACGGAAGAACGTACCGCATCCACACCCGCAGCAGCCGCAGGTGCATCCACAAGCTCCCAGAGTCGATTGGGTTCCTCTTGGCCGACACATTTTCATCACCCCCTTTCTATGGGTCGTAGTTTATATATTCAGATTCTTAACAGAGAGGCTGAATATAAAGATACTAATTAAGTATTTTAGTAGTAACTTAATTATTAAAATAAAAAAATTTACCTGCTACTTTGGGGTTGCTATCTCTTTAATCCTTTCCCGGACAGTTTTAAGTTCGTTTTGCAATTCCTTCTCATATTTCCTGAGTGATTCTAAACTTGTTTTATTCAACACTTTCTCTTTGAATTTACCTGTTCCCCGGCACCCGCAGGTACATACTTCGTTTAAAATCTGTCGGCAATTTTCTAACGCCTCTTCATCTATGGAATATGGTATCCAGTATCCCTTTCTTTCGCTTCTAACAAGACCCGATTGTCTCAATATTTTTAGATGTTGCGATACGGCAGCTGGTGTTATGCCAACCAGTTCCGCAATATTTTTGACTCCAAGCGGACCCCTGGACTTCAGGAGATCGATTATTCTAACCCGTGTTTCCACGGCTAATACCTTAAACATCTCGGAAGGTGCTAACTTCATTTCTTTATACTCCTATTCTGTTAAGCAGTTTAGCAACTACTTAATTAAATTATTACAAAAAAGGGCGTTTGTCAAGCATATATTAGAAATATTTTTACAGGTAAAGAAAAATGAAGCATAGGCTATATCTATTCTTTTTTTACCTTATCATCATGTCTATAACCTTACATGGTGTGATCCATGCAAATGCAGATATTGTAAAGGTTGGTACTGAGGCCCCGGATTTTACACTTCCCAGCACCCAGGGCAAAAATTTTACGCTGTCTGCATATCGGGGAATAAAGCCGGTCATTATCTGGTTTTCAGACTGTTGTGGCGGTTGTGAAGGCAAGGCAAAGGTTATGCAAGGACTTCTGGAAGATTATGATATTGAAATCCTTGCCATAAGCATGTTAAGCAATGCCTATCAAACCGCTGAGTTTGTTGAGAGGGTAGATATTCCCTACCCATATCTGATCGATACGGAATTTAAGGTAGTAAAGGCTTATGTGGGCAAATATATCCCGGATACCTGACCACAAACAAATATTTTTGTCGTGGACAAAAACGGCCTTATAACCTTCAGTAGTGGTCCGGGAACACCCGTCAGGATACTCAGAAGAGAATTGGAAAAGATTGGTGCAGGTAAAAAAAAGACCGAAGAGATAAGGGATAAATACCTCAGATCCCCTATGCTTGGGTTGGACATGGATAGGGTTGCCGATGCACTTCAAGAGATAAAGCCAGAATCCAGTTGGTTTCAGACAAGACCCGAATCGGATAGATATAAGACCAATTTTAGTATGGAATCTATAGCAACGGGTATTGACGTTGACTTCAAAGACGCTACTGCAAAGAAACAAGGCGCCTTTGATTATACGATGGGATTCCTTACCCAGCGGACACATAAAGAATGGGAACCAACTTACACACTACCTCGACCACTAAATGTATTTTCCATTGAAGAAGGTGCGGCAATAACAACAAGGGCAAGGGCAGGTGTTTATGCGGATATGTCGGAGGATTGGGCCATGGGTCTGGAGGTGGATGCATATGGTCTGGGAGGTGATGCCGGTGTTGGAGATATCTGGGGTGTTACTCCGCCGTATTTTTCCAATCCTTTTGTGGGACACTCAAACGACGTCTCACTCAATACCCTCTGGGCGCGATACCAACCCTTAGATACGACTATATCCGTAGGCGCCTTTACCCCTTTGCACGTGGGTGACTACGTGCTTAAAGGCGAACCCAATCCCACCTTTTACGGCCCGGATTATTTGCCCTTTTACGGAGTTAATGTTGTCAGGCGATTTTATAACCCGTTCTTTATCCCATCAACTTTGTATGAAGTGTATTTTGCAGAATTACCGGAGAATTCCGACTCTACCAGTTGGTTGGGTGGATTTTATCTGGGAAGGGAATACGAAGATATGAAGTATGGTTTTAACTTTATGAGTCCGTTTAACAGAGGCGCTTCGACATCTGAAATAGACTCACCCTTGCAGGGTACGGTGGATGGTAATCCTGTACGGTGGGAGTCTCCCTATAATAAAGTAGGGAAGCAGGACGAGTTTGTCCTCGGCGCAGATTACTCGTATAATTTTTTACCGACCTATAAGGCCTGGGCTGCCTATGCCCATAGTATCTATCAGCCGATTGGAAGTGACGGAATCGACGTTAATGGCAATCTGTTTAATACAGGCATCAGCGGTACAGCAGGGAGAGTAAGTTTTAACCTGGAAGGTATTTGGGTTGAACCAAAGTATGACCCATTTGTGATAAAAAGGGAAATGCCAGATGATGTTCAGTCCACTGGTCTCTTTTATGAACTTCCCTATTTCACAACGTATGCTGACAGTTGGCAGCTCCACGATGCAAAAAAATATCCGCAAAATAGAGAGGGGGTACGACTTCACCTTGATTATCCATTCCCAGGAATCCTTTCTTTTACAAGGCTTTTTGCTGACCTGGATTATTTACGACAGATAGAAAGTTCAAAGGCAGACAACGTTCAAGAACCTGGTTTTATAGAGCCTTTCTTTGGTATCAGAACGGAAGAGGGAACAGGGAAGAAGGGGAGTATTTCCCATGGAGGAATAGGTGTTGCCTCTGATTTGCCTTACAATCATAAGATTTCTCTGGGGTATTCGCTTTATCAATACAGTCGTAAAACGGACGATGCCAACAATATGGATTTTGATGTGAATGCCGTTTCCCTGACGTATGGCTATCCGATACTGTATCGGCTCAGGTCTAAGATGTATTTTAATGTAGGGAATACCTTCTTAGCGGTTGATGGTAAGTATTTCTCTGAATCGCAGAATGCAGACTTCTTTCAAACAGCGCCGTTTATGGGGATCGATTACAAATATCTACGATCACCTGATACGGTCATGTCGTTCTTTGTTAATTCAAGGTATCTTGTACAGAACGACGGAGCAGAGACACTACTCTTGGGTGATTACGATGCCTTTTTTACCAGCTTCGGTTTAAAGGTTGAATTTTAGGCTCTTAACTGAAATGTTTTGACATTTTTCAGCAAATAAATGTAGCGCCGATCCTCGTGGTCGACCAATTGCAGAGGATACCCCCCGCTGGTTCAATCGTCCTCGATTGAACCTAAACATTTGGCATTTTGCAAGGCTCGTGTTTTTTAAAACCCATAGACCGGTTCAAAATATCTGGTTCAATCTATAAAATTGAACCAGCCGTAAGGAGGAAGCAGATATGAACAGGCTTAAAATAATCCTGGTCTTCGTAGTTGGTATAATCGTCGCCCGTGTTTTATGGGCCGATGATGCCGGTGTTACATTTATTGGCCCCTCAAATTATCTTCCACGATTAGACTTACCCCAAAATATTCCTTTACATAGCGCTGACTCTTGTAAGGACTGCCACCAGAAAATTTATGACCAGTGGCGTGAATCGATGCATAGCAAATCATCGACAAGCCCCGTCTTTCAGGCATGCTGGACGGTAAGGAACAATCCCCCCTTTTGCTCCAATTGCCACTTTCCCATGCTGGAACAAAAACCCAAAATTTTAAGGGGTTTTAAAGAAACAGGTCCTTTGCCTTTTGTTGCGATCAAGAATAAAGAATTTGACACGATGCTTATAAAGGAGGGTGTAACGTGCGTGGTTTGTCACCTGAGGAATAAGACTATGTACGGCCCGCGGGAGATAAAAGAAGGAGAAGCACCGCATCCTGTTAAATACGACCCGTCCTTCCAAAGCTCTGAGTTCTGTTACACCTGCCACTCCTGGGGCTTCCCACGGGCAAGGGTAAAACAAACATGCTATACCAATGATGAGTACAAAAGATCAGGTAAGAAGGAGACATGCCAGGATTGTCATATGAGCAGGAAAGAAGGGTTTGCCTCATTGGGAAGGCTGAAACGTATTTACGGAATGCATGACCAGAAAAGCTCTCGCAACCCTGATGAATTAAGACAGGCGTTAAAAGTAGAATTGAAAACAGAGAGGGATACCTATAAACCCGGAGACAAAGTAAATGCTGAAATACGTGTTACCAATACGGGGGCAGGTCACCGCGTGCCAACCGGTTGACCAGTCAGAGGCATTGCCGCCCGTGTGGCGGTACTGGATGAAAATGGGAAGGAGAGTGGTCTAAAGGAATATTTTATCACACGGACATTTGAATTCCCTACATACCCAACAGAAGTGAAAGACGAAAGATTAACACCTGGCGAGTGCAAATCATTTTATTACAAGTATAAAATTCCACGGAAGGCGGATTTTAAAAAGCTAACACTACGATTAGATATGATTGAGTATTTAATATTTCCCAAGAAGGCAGATGAGGCGCCCATACCCATGAGCAAAGTTACTGTACCTTTTTATTCTGCGTCTGTAGAAATAATGAGAGAAGGAAATAAATGATGATCTTAATAATTCTTTTTCTCGCTACATGCTTCCTTGCATATTCAAATGGTGCTAATGACAACTTTAAAGGGGTCGCCACGCTTTTTGGCAGTAAGACCACCAATTATAAGTATGCAATCTGGTGGGCAACTATTACTACATTTACAGGTTCGATAGCTTCGATATTTTTTGCATACAGCCTTGTAAAGGTTTTTTCTGGAAAAGGTTTAGTTCCTCAAAACATCTCTGTCTCTCCTGAATTTCTTACTGCGGTGGCCATCGGTACTGCTATTACCGTTATGGTTGCAACGGTTACCGGGTTTCCTATCTCAACTACACACGGTCTGACCGGCGCGTTGGTTGGTGCTGGTTGTGTAGCCGTAGGTTCACAGGTTAATTTTGCCATCTTGGGCAGTACCTTTTTCCTTCCGCTTTTGCTCAGCCCTGTTATTGCGACGGTTTTTGGCTGCATTCTTTATATTACTTTCCGGAAGATTCGTATTCGTTCCGGCATAACAAAGGAATGGTGTCTCTGTGTCGGTGAGCGGGGAAAAGTAATTCCATCATGTAAGCCTGCCGCTTCTCTTTCAGTGAAATACAGTAGAACTATTGGTATTACCATTGATACCCAAGAAAATTGCCAGGAGATTTATAAAGGACATTTCCTTGGTATGAATAGCCAGAAATTGTTGGATTATTTACACTTTTGTTCTGCTGGAGTTGTGAGTTTTGCCAGGGGTCTTAATGACACACCCAAGATTGTTGCCCTCCTATTATTGATTAAAGGCTTGTCAGTACAATGGGGCATGCTGGCAGTTGCTATTGGTATAACGGTAGGCGGACTTTTGAATGCCAGAAAAGTGGCCGAGACGATGAGTAATAAGATCACAAAATTAAATCACGGTCAGGGCTTTACTGCAAACCTTGTTACCGGTATTCTGGTGATATTTGCCAGTAAGTTAGGGATTCCTGTATCTACAACACACGTATCGGTTGGGTCCCTTTTCGGGATAGGTTTATTCACAAGGAATATAAACTTTCGTATGGTACTGGAAATACTTCTGTCATGGTTTGTGACATTACCTGTGGCTGCTGTATTTAGCGGTGGAGTGTATTGGATACTAAAATATTTGTAATTTAAACAACAATCGTAAACTTAGAGCTTATCCGTAAATAACGCCAACTTTTCTCCAGCAAATAATAGCTGCGGCCAAGTGTAGAAGCGCTTCGTAGGTCTCGCCAAGTTTTTCATACCGTACCAGCAACTTCCTGAACCGGTTAAACCAGGAATGTGCTACT
>JACRII010000145.1 GCA_016235875.1 Planctomycetota bacterium | reverse complement strand
AAAATTGGATATATGTGTTGAGTGACAGGTGACGAGTGACGCTTCTCTCGACACGCGCTTTTCGCCACACGTCACTCTTTTAGAAAAGTTTATGAATACAATAAATAATAAATCAAACATTCTTCATTCCACAGGGATTGTTTTTTTGTTCGTGTTGCTGATAAGCTGCATTTATCCAAAAATAGTGGTATCACAGGTAACATTTACCGATGTTACGGAAGCAGCCAAGGTAGGTAACTCAGCACGAGGGATGGGCGCTGCCTGGGGGGATTATAATAATGACAAACTGCTTGACCTTTATGTATCAAATTATAAAGATAAAAACATCCTCTACCAGAATAACGGTGGTGGTAGCTTTTCCGATGTCACGGACGCAGCCGATGTGGGAAACACCGATGCGAGCGCTGATATTGCCTGGGGCGATTATAACAACGATGGTTTCCTCGATTTGTTTTTAGTAAACGACGTGGGCCCTGGGTATGGTGCAAAAAAGGTTTTATACAAGAATAATGGAGACGGTACCTTTATCAATGTGGCAAAGGAATCAGGTGTAGAAAATATCGCTTTTGGAATGTGTGTGGCCTGGTCTGATTATAACAATGACGGTTACCTGGATGCCTTCGTAACGAATAATTCCCATGCTATGATTTGCGAGGGCCAGTCAAATAAACTGTTTAGAAATAAAGCAGACGGTACATTTGAGGATGTGACAGATACAGCAGGAGTGGGTGATTTGGGGAACGGGATGGGGGCGGCATGGTGCGATTATGACAATGACGGCTATCAGGACCTTTATGTATTAAATTTTGATAATTACGATTTTGACCCACCTGAAAATACGTCTAGCATATTGTACAAAAACAATGGTGACGATACGTTTGCCAAAGTAACCGATTCGGCAGGTGTCGTGAATTCATTAGGAGGATTTGGAGTAGCCTGGGGTGATTATAATAACGATGGGAATATGGATGTTTTTATTGCAAATTTGATGGATGTCCTTCCCAGCGCAAAAAATGTTTTGTTCATGAATAATGGAGATGGCACCTTTAGTGAGGTGACAGATAGCGCTGGTGTTGGTGATGAGGATGAAAGCACTGAGGTGACGTGGGTGGACTACGATAATGATGGCGATCTGGATTTGCATGTCGTGAATGGCGGCATTGGCGCATCGCAGGCGTGCGTCCTGTACCGGAATAATGGCAATGATACATTTACTGATATTGCGGAAGAAGCGGGTATTCGGTATATAGGGCATGCCGAAGGAGCTTCATGGGGAGATTATGATAACGATGGGGATATGGACCTTTATTTAGTAAATTATGGTGAGCCGAACGTTCTTTATCGAAATAATGGAAATAGTAATCACTGGATTATTATTAAGACGGTGGGGACAACAAGCAACAGGGCAGGGATTGGGGCAAGGGTCAAGGTGACAACTGGCACAATCAGTCAAATCAGGGAAGTGGATGGCGGTTCGGGTTTTTGCTCGCAGGACAGCCTATGGGTGCACTTTGGTTTAAATAGTAATGAAATAATTGATACGCTGGAAATAAAGTGGCCTGGCGGAAAGGTACAGACATTTTTAAATATTACAGCCGATCAAATACTAATGGTTACAGAGGAATGACGAAATAAAAAACAATCGCTATTTTTTGCCTTTCTGTTTTTCAATGGCCTCTGCCCGTTGCAAATAAAGAGGGAGTAGTTTGTCTGCTTCGCATCGATGTCCTGATTCATACATCCTTTCACCCAATATAGTTACATATTCTGCTTTTGGTTTCACATGTTCTATCTCATTGATGATGATATCTTTTTGTTGAAATATGTCTTTGTAAGATATAACGCCATCGCCGAAAATAATTACAGGGCGTGGCAGGATAGATAAAAGTTTTTCCGGTTGAATCACCAGAAACTCAGATTGTCTTTTCCTCTGAATACCTTCTAACTTGTAGATGCAGGCATACACATGGTTTCGCTTTGCGTCAATGATAGGGCATATGGGGATGGAACCTATTGCATAATTTTCAGCTATAATGTCGAATATGGGCACATCGATAACAGGTTTATTTAAAGCGTAGGCCATTGTCTTTGCGCAGGTAACGCCTACGCGTAGCCCTGTATATGAGCCAGGTCCTACGTCGACTGCAATCAGGTCGATATCTCCGGGCTTCCAGCCGATCTCGTGAAGTGTCGTTCTGATGGCAGGGATCAATTCTTTCCCGTGTTGCATGCCAGCTCCAAAGTCCTTTGTAATGATTATGTGCTTATTCTGGCAAATTGCAACACCACCGACATTCCCTGACGTTTCTATACCAAGTACTTTCATAGATTTTTACAAGAATATCACAAATAATTGAAAAATAAAGTAAAATTGACGCACCATCGTTTATTTGATATATTAAAAATGCTTTTCGTACATAGAATATGAGAATAACCTGTAATGTTCCTGAGCAAGCTAAAGCAATGAAAAATAAAAGTTTTAAATAAATCCCCAATGTGAAGTCTTAACCTTTGTAAATATTTTAAAGGGAGGGTAAAGAACTATGGAAGGGAAAAATTACATAAATGGGGCATTTGTAAATGGCTCTTCTGGTGATCGGTTTGAGAGCAGAAATCCTGCTAATACCGACGAAGTGTTGGGGACTTTTCCACTTTCTTCTGAAACTGACGTAAATAACGCCGTTCATGCCGCTCAGGAGGCCTATGATGGGTGGAGACGACTGTCCCGTATTAAGCGTGGCGAGTATTTTGATGAATTTGTCCAGTTGTTAAAAAAAGATAGGGAAGAAATTTCCCAATTGGTAACGAAAGAATGCGGGAAGGGAATTGTTGAGGGTCGTGCCGATGTGACGGAAGGCATCCATATGGTGCAATACGTATTTGGTACGGTAAGGATGCCGCACGGTGATGTAATCGATTCTGAGATTTCTGAAAAAGACGCATTCATGCGTAGAAAACCCAAGGGAGTTGTTGCGGCAATTACACCATGGAACTTTCCATTTGCCATTCCCCTGTGGCTCATCTGCCCTTCGGTAGTGGAAGGGAACACCGTTATCCTCAAACCTTCCCGTGAAACAGCGTGTACCGCAAATAAGATTGCTGAGTATGCACATAAAGCGGGTTTCCCGCCGGGTGTTATCAATGTTTTACACGGCGGTTGCGGGGATTTCTTGGTAAAACATCCGGATACGCACATGGTGTTGTTCGTTGGTTCTAATGATGTGGGGTCTGAAATAAAGAAGATAGTCGCAGGATTTCACAACAAGATGTGCGCCTGCGAGATGGGAGGAAAGAATGCCCTGATCGTCCTTGATGATGCCAATCTCGATATTGCCGTAAATGCGGCTATAATCAGCGCCTTTAAGACATCGGGACAGCGTTGTACCTCTGCAAGCCGTTTCATTGTGCATGAAAAAGTATTAAGCGAATTTGAAAAGAGGTTTGTTGAGATAACCAAGAGGATGAGAATTGGTAATCCATTGGATGAGGACGTATTTATGGGTCCTGTAATTAATCAGTCCGCAACGGAAAAGATTGCCCGTTACAATGACTTGGCGAAAAAAGAAGGAGCTACGGTGTTGTTGGACGGCGGAAGGCTCACGGGTGAGCACTATAAAAAAGGTTATTTTATGTCCCCATTTGTATACCGCATGAAAACCAACCCGAAGAGCCGTGTGCTCCATGAAGAAGTGTTTGGGCCTCATGTAGCAATCATTCCCGTAAAAAGTATTGATGAGGCAATAGAGGTGCATAACGATACGGACTATGGTCTTTCCTGTGCAGTGATAACGGAAGATTTTCGGAAGGCGAGGAGGATACGGGATGATTGTGAATATGGACTGGGTTACGTGAATCTGCCCACGATAGGGGCTGAAGTGCACTTGCCCTTTGGCGGCGTTAAAAAGAGCGGGACAGGATTGCCGTCGGCCAGCACCCTGATTGATGTGGTAACACACCGTACGGCGTGGACTGTCAATCATGCCATGGAAATCAAAATGGCCCAGGGACTGACGGTGAAGTTATAGTACATTAAAATTTTGAATTTTGGATTGCAGAGTACGGATTGAATACCATCAAATCCAAAATCCGCAATCTAAAATTAAGAATTATTCAGACTTTGATAGCAATTGTAGCATGGCTCCCTACTTTAACCACGGCTTTATAAGAAATGTATCCCAGAAATGGCGATGGTGGATTGTCGCTATTTATACTTCGGTAATCTATACATTTTTACCGTTTGGGCCAAGGTTTTGGAAATTTGTATTAAGACAATGGGGTGATAGTATTAATTATCTGGGATGGTTTCTTATATGCGTCCTGGGAGTGTATTTCCTCGTATATTTAATCTTTCAGAAAGAGGTGAGGGAACCCGCAGTGTACATCGCTTTTTTTTTGATATCCTTTGCATGTATTGCCATATTGAAATATGTGTGTTCTACAGGACCGGAAAGGTTTCATCCCCTGATGTATGGTGTTTTGGGTTGTATAATCTTTTGGGCATTTAAAAACGACGTAAAGAAAGCGAGGGTGTATTTATACACAACCATTCTGGTATTTTTACTGGGTGTAATTGATGAGTCTATTCAGGGGCTTTTGCCGATGCGGGTATTTGATATAAAGGATATCCTTATGGACTGGCTTTCCGCCGGGATGGCAGAACTTTTTATTGCCTTTGTATTAAAACCAAATATCCGTGGGAGTGTGGTGAATTAAAAAATGGCCATATCCATTAATTACGGTTTTATAAAGAAGGTGTCCCTGGAATGGCGATGGGGGATTGTTGCTATCTATACGGGGTCGATCTATGCCTTTTTACCCTTTGGCACAGCGTTCTGGAGATTTGTATTAAACCATTGGGGTAGTAGCATAAACTATCTCGGATTGTTTTTTGTTTGTGTACTGGGGACTTATTTTTTAATCTACTTGATATTTCAAAAACAGGTTAAGAAAGTCTCTGTGTATTTGGCCTTTTTTGCAATATCCGGCGCCTGTCTCGCATTACTGAAATATATGTGTGTCGCCGGCGCAGAAAGATTCCACCTGTTATTATATGGAATCTTAAGTGTTATTGTATTTTGGGCCTTTAAACTACACGCAAAAGGGAATAGAATATATTTGTATACGATCATGTTAGCATTTCTGTTAGGCGCTACTGATGAATTTATTCAGGGTATTTTGCCGATGCGAGTCTTCGATGTAAGGGATATCTTTATGAATTGGCTTTCCAGTGGAATGGGTGAACTTTTTATTATTTTCGTATTAAGGCCAAACATTACAATTCATACTCCAATAATTAAATGAGTGCGCAGAAACAACTGTTTGTTGTTATGTGTTTTCTGATACTTCTCTTTGGTTTTGAAAGTAGAACAGAAGCGAAGGAAGACCTGCCCAAGATACTTCTTTTCACGGTTGACGCCTGCCGTCCAGACCACTTTGGTTGTTACGGTTATAGCCGTAACACGACTCCGAATATTGATAAGATAGCCTCAGAAGGGGTGCTGTTTACCCATGCCTTCTCCCAATCAGCATGGACTACCCCAGGGATGATTTCCATATTTACATCATTGTATCCGCCAACCCACGGCGTTGATGCAAAGGACAGAACTCTGAAAGACGATGTTTTGACCTTGCCCAGAGTTTTGGAGGAAAATGGATATGTAGCGCCTGTGTTGCCGAAATTTGTCGATATTCAAAATTACTGGCATCTGGGTTTCGATGTGGTTGATAAAGAGCGGTTTTCTGGTGAAGAAGGAGAAGATTTGCTGAAATTGCTAGAGGCATACAAAGACCAGAGATTTTTTATATGGTATCACTATCATGGATTGCATTTGCCGTACAATCCCCAAAATCCTTATGATAAAATCTTTCAGGAAGATATTTTT
>JACRII010000014.1 GCA_016235875.1 Planctomycetota bacterium | reverse complement strand
GTCCACCACTTACGGCAGTTGTCCGAAATCGGAGAAAGCTACCAGGTTAATCCTATCCGCGACCTACTACCTGTATGTCCCAACTGCCATGCCATTATACATATGAGGAAGCCCCCATATTCAATCCAAGAGATCGAGAATCTCATTCATGCCCAAAAAGAAAATGCTAACAATGCGCTGCACACGGACGCGACTCAAGCGCAGCGTCGGTGAAAGCCGGCGTTAGAGATTCTCAATGAGTTTCTGGAAGACGTGGAAATCAGTTTTCGTGCCTTTTAACAGCAACGCCGTTACTTCATTCCTGCCGAATATCAACTGCTTTCAAATACCATTGAATTTCCCGCCCTTTTCTGATACTATTTTTCTAACTTTGTATGCACCCTGAGCTCATATAAATCAGAGAAATGTGTTCTGTGCTGGTTCATGCTTGTAGCCTGAACCGAAACCCCCCGATTGCTGCTGTCGGGGGCGAGGACGATTGAACCGGCAAAAAAACATGCGAAAAGAAACGACTGGGATTTAGTTGTTCCCCGTTTAACGAGGACAAGTTTCGTGTCTTTCGTGGGCAAAATGAAATTCCTGAGCGTAAATTTATTACAAAACAATTTCGAAACAAACAATTAAATGCCTTTAGAAGAATTCAATTCGTCAAACTTTTTTAGTAAGTCACGCACCCATGTCTTGCTATTCATCGCGACTTTTTTAACAACCTATTATGTCAACGGGCTGTGGTATTCGATCACCATTATGATAATCCTTCTCTCCCATGAGCTGGGACACTTTTTCATGTGCCGTAAATATCACGTTGCTGCTACTATGCCCTATTTTCTGCCGCTCCCGCTTCCACCTTTTGGCACCTTTGGCGCTGTGATCAAGATGAAGGGCCTCATACCCGACAAGAAGGCTTTATTCGATATTGGCGCTGCCGGCCCGCTGATGGGACTTTTCTTTGCCATTCCTGCTATCATCATCGGCTTAAATCTCTCCGACGTGCGTCCTGTACCCACAGAGGCCGCACAATACTTAGGGCTTGGAGAACCGATTCTGTTCTCGTTTATTTCCAAGCTTGTATTTGGCACACTCCCGGAAGGGATGGACATTTACCTCCATCCCGTTGCCTTTGCAGGCTGGGCAGGATTATTCGTTACGGCGCTTAATCTGTTACCCATTGGACAACTGGACGGCGGTCACATTATGTATGCCTTGCTAGGCAGAAAAAGCAGCATTGTGTATCGCATAGGTATCTTCATTTTCTGTGTAATCGCTATATTCATGTACCCAGGCTGGATGGTTTTTGCCATACTGCTCCTGCTCTTTGGATTCCGACACCCCGCCCCGACAGATGAGCTTACTACCCTTGACCGCAAGCGCAAGATACTCGGCATTATTCTATTTATCATATTTCTCGTTTCCTTCACCCCCGTGCCACTGAGATTTTAATTCAATAGAACCTTAGCCACAGAGGGCACAGAAGTCACAGAGATGTATATGGACCTGCAAACCGAAAAGATTATATCGGCAGCCATAGAAGTTCATCGTATTTTGGGAAATGGCTTATTAGAATCAATCTATGAAGAAGCGCTTTGTTATGAATTTTCTCTCAGAGGTATTCCATTTGAGCGGCAGAAGGAACTGGATGTAGTCTATAAAGACAAACTCATCAAAGGACAAAGACTCGATCTTTTGGTATTTGGAGAAGTAGTAGTTGAGATTAAATCTGTGCGCAAGTTAGAAGACGTCTTTACAGCACAAACACTCTCGTATCTTAAAAGTATGAAACTTAAGCGGGCCTTATTGATTAATTTTGGTGAAAGTAGGTTAGTTGATGGGATTAAAAGAATTTCATTGTAACTCTGTGTTCACTGTGCCCTCTGTGGCTAATCGGTTATTTTTAATTCTATGAAAACAAAAGTCGTTATCGCCATGAGCGGCGGCGTTGACAGCAGCGTTGCCGCACACCTGCTGGTCGAGCAGGGCTATGAGGTCATTGGCTTGTTCATGCGCCTCGGCATCGATAAGCTCGATACAATAACCAGGACAAAGGTCTGCTGCAGCCTGGAAGACGCAAACGACGCCCGCAGCGTGGCAGACCAACTCGGCATCCAGTTCCACGTCCTGAACTTCAGAGAAGCCTTTGACCGCATCATCGACGCATTTTGCACAGAATACCTCAACGGCAGGACGCCCAACCCGTGTATCGTTTGCAACCAGGAACTAAAATTCGGGAAATTGCTGGACTTTGCCAGGATGCTCAATGCCGATTTTATTGCCACAGGCCATTACGCAAGGGTAGAAAAGCTACAGGATAGATACCTTCTCAAAAAGGGCATCGATGCACGCAAAGACCAGTCATACGTGTTGTTCTCGTTGAATCAGGAACAACTTTCCAGAACCCTCTTTCCTTTAGGTACGGTAACGAAAGAGTCTGTACGTCAGATAGCAAAAGACTTAAACCTGAAAACCAAAGACAAACCGGAGAGCCAGGACATCTGTTTTGTCCTGGATAATAACTATCACTCTCTTTTATACGAAAGGTTTGGTGACCGCATAGCGCCGGGAACTTTAAAAGACACTCATGGAAACATTTTAGGAAACCATCCCGGAGCGCCTTTCTTTACTATCGGACAGCGGAAGGGGCTCGGCATAGCGCTGGGGACACCGCGATACGTCGTAGACATAAACCCAAAGGAAAATACCGTTGTCATCGGAACGGACGAGGAACTCATGGAAGATGAATTAGTGGCAACCACACTAAACTGGATTTCCATTGAAAAGCTGGTAGACCCTTTGGAAGTACAGGCAAAGATTCGGTATAGCCACGTTCCATCGCCTGCTGTCGTATATCCCTACGAATCAGACAAGGTACGTGTTGTGTTCAAAGACCCGCAGAGGGCCATCACGCCTGGACAGGCAGTCGTTTTCTATCAAAACGACATTGTCGTGGGCGGCGGATGGATTGAGAGGAAAGACAACGCCATACCACGGAAGGACACTGAATTTCACTGAACAGGGTACCTGTAATACATCCTACCTGGGCGATCCGGAAAAGTTCGAAAGTCGGCCGATGACAAACACCCCAATGCCTCACCAATAGCCAAAAGATTTCTTAGCTGGTTCAATCGTCCTCGATTGAACCGAAACATTTGGTTTTTGTATGACTGGTATTTGTTTAAAATCCATCGCCAGGTCCAAAATATCTGGTTCAATCTGCAATATTGAACCAGCCATGAGGCTTTATGAAAAATTTTAGCGAAAACACAAAACATATCTCAAAACAACACGCTAAGCGCAACACCGTATCTGCTCTAATGCCACGTTTCCCAAGCACAATTTCACTAATCCGACGCGGGCATACTCCAACACCGTCAAGCAACCAACTAACGTCATAGTTAAAATATCGAATATGTTTAATTTTAGTTATAATGTTAGAAGGTAATTGATATGCTTTTATACCTTCGATAATGGAGGTTACTTCATGATAAGTTAAAATTATTTCTGTTTTGCTTTTTATGTATTTAGCGCCCTGTTAGGCTGAGGCGCTGCATGCGAGCTATTCGATTTCTTGAAGATTGCTTCGTCATAAATTTTTTCGAAATCCTCTCGATTCAGGTTCTTACCCTGCTCAATGATCTTCTTAATTTCATGACGCAATTCCTCTGCGAACTTGAGGTAGCTCTTGTGCATTGGCCCCATGATATCTAAAGCGGGGTTGCGTTTGTTCTTGAGGTGATAGTTGACATGCCACAGAACTTCCTTCGCAGTCATGTAGAGAACGGTTACTTCATCACCCCATAACCCAACTGCACGCTGTGTGGCTGTGTCGTCTTTAGAATCCTTAAGGTCTTTGTAAATCTCCCCGGTGAATTTCGCGAAGTCTTCGTTCTTCTTGTTCAGCGTATCTAGACTAGCGTGAATTAACTGGTAGGAACGCCGTTGCTCGCGGTTTAATCGAGAGAACACGTCTTTATAGTACTGCTTAAAAAACATGTTATAAATGGGGATCGAAGCGGAGGGTTCGATACCATTAAGAGAGTATATTTGGAGCTGTCTAGCGTAGAGCATCACTACGCGGTGCAATTGCTCCTTTATGTCTTCCAACTCATGCAACAAACCTCGCTTTAGTTTCTGCGCGCCCCAAAGATCTTTTGCTAGAGATGTTCCTTGGGCAAGTAGCCAACCTAATCCGACTGAGATCAGCGATATAAGAACCTTCTCGTCAATGAAATTCATGAGTACAAATTCTGGGGATACTATACTTAATTTTAGGAATATTCACCTTTATTTTGTGGTCCCAGGTTTCTGCCGACATAGCATGCTCCTGGGACTACCACACGAGCGATCCTAGCCAGAGGGGCGTCTTAACCGTTTTTCAACACTGAGTCAATAATTAAGTATGGCGTCCCCGGAATCTTTTAAATGAAAAAGGGATAAAAGTTAAATACACTCTTATCCCTTTATATCAAACCTTAAAGAATTAGTGGACTGGTAAAAGTGTCCATAGATCCGATTTTTGTGCTATAGGAGTTTTATCTCCATGTTTTCCATAATGGCTGATATACTTTTTAATACCATCAAGATGTTTAAATCTTCCTTCTGGTGCAAGTAAACGAGGTCGTGGGCAAAGGTCTGGTGGTTCGTTAATATTGGAAACATCAACAATTTCAAATTCCCTCCCTAGTGCTTTTCGACAAAGGCCGATCGCCTTTTTACTATCTGCACTATTATCAACAAAAAGTTCATATTTACTCTTCAATTTTACTACCCCCCTTCCTTTTGTTTAATTATAGATTTCAATAAGTTTCTTCTATTTGTTTTTTTTCATATTCTTTTTGGCAGTCTTTGAGTGCTTTGAAAAGTGCATCTTCGGTTAGACGCTCTGTTCCAATATTATGGATAAAAGGCTTACCTCTTATACGGTCTTCTGTTGGATGATAGGAATGTACTGTAATTCCTTTAGCAGCAGCAAATGTACCCTCAGCCGCGACTCCATCATGGGTCTCTTTTCCGTAAAGAGGACGCCACATAACAACATAGTCGGCTTGGCTTGTTAGCTTAAGGTCTCGTTCGTTAACTTGTTGAACAACTGACTCAAAAATAGCTTCTAGAGATTCTGAATCTTCTCGAATAGGACATGTTTCAAGCGTATTTCCCGGTGGGGAAACAATAGGGGTTCCAACACCATAAATAATCCGATTAGTTAGCTTGCTTTTTATAATCTTATTTCCTTTTTTGTCTTTATTGACGACGAAGCGTAATTCATCAATTGCTAATGGATCAAATGCTATGTAGTCTTTATGTATTTTTTTGCGAAAAGCAAGAAGTTTATCAAAAAAAGAATCATCTTTTGCTTTTCGTGGTGTAGAAATCGGAAAAGATAGATAAACCCTTAACTTTTTATAATCGAACAATAATCGGTAGAAGTCTTCAGGGTCTTGTTTGATCGAGATAACGAAGTGGTCACAGGGTTTATTAAATATCACATTGAGTTCTTCTTCTAGTTTGGGAATTTTACTGATAACATCTGGACTGTTAAGAAGACTATTAATAGATGGAAACATTTTACGATTTATATAAAGATGTTTTGCAAGTAAGTTGCATGTATGTATTTCACGAATTCGCCAAGATAATATATCTGATATGATTATCTTTCCGCCAGATATTACAGCGTCAGACTTATGTTCCGTAATAATTCTAGTATAAATATCATATATATCATCAATGAGAGTGAGAATAACTCGCGGTTTAAGCGACATTAAACGATCCCAATCAACACATGAGAAGAAGCGTTTTTCCCCAACCCCAAAATAAACTATATGTAAAGATACTATTGCGTATACCGGATTATCCTTTGAAATGTCTCTTTCGATTAATGAGCATGCATCTTGCCAATATTCATCTCTCATTTTATCATTTGGAAGTTTAAAAAAAGCCGTAGGACCACCGCTGCGCTCCCATACCTCATCATCAATAGAATATGTTTTCGCAATCGGTTGCCATGTGGTTGGAGACAATCTTTCATTTGCCATTTTACATAAGGTGTTGGCAACTGTCTTGTGGGATGTTCCGTATTGACCAGCCAGTAGAATTACTTTTGAATTCATTCTTATAAGATTGTTAATGTTCCATAACCAAACTTTGACCACAGTATAAAACTTCATAATTAGATGTCAAGGATAATCTCGTGGATAATAGCAATAGAGGTGCTAATTAAAAGGCACAAAGGTAGAGTAGGGAACTGGCGTAGTGGTTTAGGTTGGGCTATCTGTTTCTGTTCCTTTCCTCTAACAGTGTCTCACAAGCCTAACCATGCTCTATTTCCAACGCCCCTTCATCAAACCGTACGTTCAGTTTTCCCGAATACGGCTTTTCAATTATCTTCTTCCATAGACTATTTAACATATAGGTTATGGCCCCAAAACCCGCATAAATAAAATGAAAATTCCTATACGATCGAGTTAACGAGGATTACCGCTTAAGTAGCCGCTGTCCGTTGCAGCGACACATTAGTTCGCATCCTCTATTTCTTCCACGCTGACTGCCCCTGCCAGAATGTTTCTATCATCTAAAAACCTACTGGCTCAGCTTCTTTGCCGTGCTCCCACATGAGCGAAAAGAACCAAATGCCACTCTCGCCGATGCAGAAGTCCGCAGGTGTGAATGTCATCTTAGAATCAAGCGGTGGCTGTGGTCGCTCAGGATTATACTCCGCTTGCCATCCAAACACCTCACCCTTCCAGGGCTTCCCCTCAGCGTGTAACTTAGCCGCAAATTTCCTAACTTCATCGAGGTTTGGAATGACAATAGGCATACTTTTATCGAGCTTTTAAAATTAAAAATATTTTGACAGATATGTGCCGCAGGGATCTCTACTCATAAACATATCCTGAACAGGTCTTCTCTTCCAGGAAATTTCCTGAAGAATTGCCGTTGCTACTTTATGGTAAACGTCCCTGTCTTTGTTTTCACCGTATTTGTGCCGCCCATCCTGACCTTTATCTTTACCTTTACTTTCCCGGTTACCGTGTCAGATGCAAGATAAGCAACTTGATACTCATGTACCCCTTCCAGAGCCTCTTCGTAATTCAGATAGCCACTAAATTCTCCTGTAACATCCTCACCATTTGCAGTCAAGGTTATGTCTTTGGCTATGAGGTTATAGGCAGGGGTTACATTAGAAATATTTGCCTTCACGTACATCAGGATATCATCACCCCTTTGAAATGTCTTTTGTTTCTTCACACTGCCTGTATCGGGATCGTATTTATAAAAAATCATCTTGCCTAATCTCAGGGTGGCGTTCGTATTCCCCGGATCGTCGCCTTCAATGCCATGATTGGCAAATCCCGCCTCGATAGCATCTTTATTTATTCCACCGGAGACACTGCTATCGGCTGACAGCCATGCATCCCGCATGTCAAAAAAATTAGCATCGTTGGGGAGTAAATTGATGGCTGAAAAAAATACCTGGAATGCCGTATCCGTCCCCACAGCATTCTTTATATCCCAGTAAACCCCGTTGAGTATCTCCCCGGTATAATGCACTTCCGACACGCCATACGATGGCTCATATACATCATCAGGGTATTTCCGGGTATTGTCCATATTCCGCGTATAGTCTCCCGAACCATATCTTGCTGTCAATCCCCATTCACCAATGACTCCATTAGTCCCAAAATATGATGCCATCGTATCCCCAACGGACTCATGGATGGCCCCGCTGTAATTATGCTCGATAACTTCGTACAATTCCGGCTGGATGTGGTCTAAAACGGCATGCCCATACTCATGGGTGATTACATCGGCATCCAGTCCCAGGTTATTGAGCTCATTCCCACAACCAAAAAGCAAATAACCTGTTGATGAAAAATTATCATCCCTCGAATAGAAAGCATTGTCATAGCCTATCCATGGATAATCCGGATCCTGGGCGTTAACAACCATGGGCATCTGGTCATCCAGACTGCTGAAACCAAAGGTTGACCTTAGCGTATCATGCATTCTGTTCAGGTGATAATAGGCCATAACCTCTTCCAGCTGAGTATCATTAATACTCGTGTAACTATAATTCCTATCCGTAGATGAGGCGGTAGAGAGGTCTGAAAGGTCCGATGTATCCTCTGCCGTCTCCAGACAATTAGCATTGTAGGGCTTCCCATAATCTCCCTCCAGCAAAGAAGATTCGTCCGTCAAATTACTCAAAGCAACCGTGGTTAATTCAGGTGTAATAACTGGATTTTCCCTATAGGCACTGCCTGTCCCCGCCGCAGAACTCTGAAGCTTCTTCTTGTACAGCACCCACCCCTTCTTCTTCGCATCAACGTACACCAGCCACGTCCTGTCAATCAGCCCTTTTTTAGAAACAATTACCCTCCACGCCAAATGCTGTTCAGCACCGTCAGGCAATATGACCAACTCCGATGATGACTTCTCCACCCTGGACGCATCCACACCCAAAGCCCTTTCCGCTGTGTTAACTGCGTCGTCCTTTTCAATGGAGGGCTGGGTGTCTATCTTGATACCTGGAATACAGCGATTTTCGACACAGAAGACACTATTTTTGCCGGAAACATGCACGTCGATCTCAGCGCCCATAACGGGTATCTGATTATGGTGTTGCCTGAATGTCACCCGTTCACCCAGGGGCGTTTTTATACTTTCTCTTAACTTTAAATTACTGAGATCGGGAGGCAATCCAAAGAGGCCGTGATATGAAGTCAAAAACCCACGTGCTGCATCTTGTGGTTTTCCAGGAAAGGCCTTGCTCTTAGCATTAAACAGCCGTTTGGCCGCGGCTGTCTGTTTATCCCACGCCACCTTCCAATCGGGGTTATCTTCTGCCCGTAACTTCGCTAAGTCCGATAGCGGCAAGCCTTGCCCATTTGCAAGTGATAGGCACAAATGAAACGCTACCATTAAAAATATGCCACTTAGAATAATGTGATTTTTAATTTTATCTATCATACTGTTTTCTCCTCAATTCAAGAGTTATAGTTAAAAACAGGCTCAGGTGGCGAGTTGCAGGTGACGGATGACGTTTTTTCCCGCCACTCGTCATTCGACACACGTCACTATTTCGTTCGACTGAGCTCACGACGAAGTCTCCGCGCCCTTGCGGTGAACTATTAAGTCAATTTTGCACCCCTTGTTTGCGCCTTTCTCCCTGTAATCTTAATACCATCCCTATACTATCCTTTTCCCCATAAACATCAGCAAGTAAAAAACGACATATTTATCTAGTGGGTCAGGACTCAGGGTTTAACCCAATACGCCATTTGGCTCTATTTAAAATGCATGCTGTATCACGGAATGGTAACTCTCACAGTGTATGGATCCTGGTCGTAATGTGAACCTTTACCACCTGGGCTATTACCCTTGCGGATATCAGTCCAAAACGGGTGGGCTACGCCATCCACCCCAACGGCAATGCCGGTATAATCACCAATAAAACCTGCAGTGCAGTTTGGATAATCAAACTTGTTACCCTTGGATAGAGCCGAATATTTCGTGCTAATTTTAACTGGATCAGACCAACTCGCGCCACCGTCACTCGATGCCACAATTGAAATGTGATAATGCGATTTTTTCTCTCCCCGATGATCCATATAACTTACAAAAACTTTACCATTATTTGCGCCGACCCATGGGAAAAACTGATCAGATTCTCCGCCGTCAATCGTCTCCGTACTCGACCAGCTAACTCCGCCGTCAGTTGAGCGGATGTAAACGATGTCCGCATCGCTGCCATTCCAGTCCGACCAGACAACATGCAGATTGTTTCCATCCGTCACAAATGCAGGAAAACTATTCGTGCGAAATTTCGCCCAGGAAAAAGGATCGGGCACATCATTAATGGTGGCCAAAATTTGTGTGTCGGCAAAGGTCTCACTCCCACTTGTTTTAACAGCATATGCTACCGCATCAACAGAATCAGATTCGACGAACGTTTCCCAAACAACATGCACGTTGCCACTCGTATCCACAAATACAACAGAACCCTGATTCTGGAGTTGTTGTGTGACAGGTTGCGGCTCTATCCAACTCAGACCGCCATCTGTAGTTTTCGAATAGACGATAAGCGAAGAGATATAGGTGCCGTCTGCGTCATAATTGAATTGTGACCATGTGACATAAGCCACATTCGGATCATTTGGGTCAGCCGCAATCCATTCTTTATCATTAAAAAGCGTCTTGCCATCTGTAGCTGAGGTCTGAATTACAAAATTCGTTGCCCACGTCTCACCACCATCGGCAGAACGGCTCACGGCAATTGCATTGGCATCATCGGAACGGTTAAACACAATGTTTGCGTACCAGAAAACGTTGTCTGGTCCTGCGGCAATCGCCGGATCAGCAGCAACTTCATACGCACCCGGAGAATCAGTATATGCAGTTACCAGACCCGGTAAATTACTTACAGACCACTGTTTGCCACCGTCCGTTGAAAAGAAAACTCCCCCTCCGCCATCATATCGATTTTCACTGGGCACATAGAGACGGTAGTCATTCACACCGGCTACCAGATTATTTGCATCATTTGGATTTACTGCAACAGCAGTTTCATTCTGAGGGGTCTGTTTACCTGGATTACATGTATATACTGTTATACCGTCAATTTTCTTTTTTTGCATTACATCATTTTTCCCGATGACATTCACATTTTTACCGGCTACCAAAACTATCTCTGACGGGATTGCAAGCGGATACTTCTTAGTCGGAAACGAATACCTTAGAACAGCGCCTTCAGCGCGCGGAATGCGTTCGGATATTATGGAAGAGCGATTAAACCGTTGCGGTACACCCTTGGCAGCAACACTCTCTGAAATTACAGCTAGTCCGACTAATACGAGAACAATGAGAACCCCTTTTAAAAAGGAAATCTTCATCCCCCCTGAATTTATGGTTTTAGTACAACCCTTCACACCAGGGTTGATATTTCATCTATAGCCAACGACAAAAATTAAGTTTACAAATCCCCTGGTTTCTCAGGGGGATTAACTCGAGTCTCTGCTATAATTCCATAAAAATCGATTAATAATTATGTGCCTCTCGTTTGAGTCTTTCACCCTGTAACCTTAGGACCATGCCTACACTATATAACCCTTTTTTTTCATAGGCATCCGCAAGGAATGCATATGCTTCCTGAGATTCCGGCTCGACCCTCAATGCTTCATTAAAACAATCTATGGCTCGCCCTATGTCTCCCTTTTTAATTGATGCCAACCCCTGTGCCATAGCATCCTGAGCTTTTTTGGATAAAATTTCGCATGCCTTATTATATTCGTCGAGCGCATCCTGTATTTCTCCTTTTTGCACATACAGGTTTCCTAGATACAGATATGCATCGTGCGAATCCGGCATTAATTCAATCGCCTTCCTGAAGGCAGGAATTGCCTTCTCTATGTCTCCATTCTTTGAATGCAACCACCCTAAACACAGATAGGCTTCTGTATAATCAGGTTTCATCTTCAGAACGTCTATGACCTCTCTCAGCTTCTGCTCAATTGAAGCAACATTTCCTTTCACCCAACCATAATCTGCCGGAACATTTCCTCCCGATGCTTTATTGTTAACCACGTTGCACGTCGCTACCGCTTCGTGTATCTGGTTTTGAGATGCGGAAAGAAAAGCCATCAATGCTCGAATGTCTGCATTCTCAGGCGCTATTCTAACTGCCTGCCCTGCTGCATCCATCGCTTCTTTAAACAAGTCACGCTGTGCATAAATCCATCCCAATAACGTGTAAGCATGAATATCATCCGGATACAAACCCATGATTTCTTTGCATACGTTAACCGCTTCATCCATCTCGCCTTTTTTGCCGTATGCCATCGCAAGCAGCCAATGCGCCTTTTTATTCCTGGAATCTATTTTAATAATCTCTCTTGCCACAGCTATTGCTTTATCAAACTTGCAATCGCGGATGAAGCGTTCTGCTTCTGTGACGAGCTTTTCAATAATACGGTCTCTCAGTTGTTTTGCCTCACCCAATTCCTTTATTGCCTCGTCCAGCATCCACTTCTTTGCATAAAAACAACCAAGATAGACATGGGCTTCTAGCTGATCAGGTTCCACAGATATTACCTTTTTCATATTTTCAATGGCTGCATCCAGCGTCCCCTTCTCTGCATGAGCACAAGCCAATTTAAGATATGCTTCCACGCAATCAGGTTTTGCCCATAACACGTCCTCGTATTCACGAATGGCCTGATCGATCGGAGAAATGGCTTTCTTCCCGTTAGCGATAAAGCCTTTTCTAACAAAACAGGATTCCAGTGCTAATACTTTTTTATATTCGTTTAAGGCATCGCCCAGCCTCCCCTGCAGTACATAGCACAGCCCCAACACCTCGTAAGCAACCGGAAATTCGCTTATCACATCAATCACTTCTTCAAAACTTACCGTAAATTCCTTAACTGTGGCAGGAAGGCCTTTCGCCATGGGATAATCAAAAGGCACTTTCTGAAGTTCTGGGTTCATCTCCAAAACCTTTTGAAATTCCCAGACTGCATCGGAAATCAATCCCTTCTGACTATATACCCATCCCAAATATGCACGGGCTTCTATGTCATCAGGATAAAGCTCAGTCATTTTTTGCAATTCAGGAATGGCAAGGTCGATCAGCCCTCTTTCGGCATATCGCCGTGCTTGTTCGAGGCACGACTTCTCCTCAACGGCAAAAGAAGCTTTAACCTTCAAATCTTCCGCGCCATCTACAGAAAAAAATAGCCCTTGAACGACAAGGGCTATTGTAAGCACAGATAGAAATGATTTAACTATAATCATGTTAATTATAATATTTAGTAATTCAACCTGTTCCCAAACAAAATTTGAGTACAAGCCGCTTGCTAAATTAATATCCTTTTATACCGCCCGAAACGAACTCAGGATATGTTGGCGTCATGTGTTCGGCAATATCAAGCCCCATTGCCTCATCTTCTTCATTTACACGACCCAAACCTACCGCCTTAAGCCCTCCAAAGATAATAATGGCACATAAACACGCGTAGGCAATACAAATAATAAAACCAAGCGCTTGAATGCCAATATGGCAAGTCACGCCGTGATAGGTAGGCCGTATAAGCCCCATCACACCTGTTGCAATACCACCAATAGCACCGGCGGTGCAATGCACACCGCACGTACCCACCGTATCATCAATCCCGATCTTGTCCAGTGATTTTACGACCAGCGGAATAATCCCTCCGCTGATCACTCCTACAACAATCGCAAAACCTGGATGGGTAAAACCCACTCCGGCGCAGATGGACACCATGCCCGCTATCGCACCGTTTCCTGTGGTAAGCGGGTCGGGCTTTCTATTCATCAACCATCCGCCAAACATCGCGCCGAGGATGCCGCCCGCCATGCTCACGGTAACATTTATCGTAGTCGTGGGTAAATCATTCACAAGGGCATTGATCATTTCCCGCGCTGCTACGTCAGCCGTTTGCCCGCATAACGTCCCTACCAACACAGAACCCACATTAAAACCATAGAAGCACACGCATAATATGAATACGCCCAGCATCATTTGGGCGACATTGTGCCCCGGTATGGTATAACATTCTCCACGTCCAAATTCAAATAACCATGATTTCTTGCTGGTACGGGCATATTTTTCTAACCGGGGTCCCACAATCATTGCCGCAATGAGCGCCGTTAAGCCGCCCTGGAAATGCACCACTACGGAACCGGCATAATCAACGTAGCCCCATTTCATGAGCGGCCCGGCAGACCACGCCATCCATCCAAAAAACGGATACATGAACCCGCAGTAGAACACAACATAGATGAGATATGCCTTAAAACTAAATCTCTCCGCAATCGATCCCGATGCAATGGAACATGAAACCAGACAAAATCCCCACATCGTAAACCAGTGCCCATACACATTCAGATTGTCCACACTTGACGGGTCAATCACTCCCAAAAGGCAGTAATTCCAATTACCGGAAAAGATGGCAAATCCGAACAGCCACCAGACCAGCGTGCCTATCCCGATATTTGCGCAGATTTTCATATAGACATGGGTGGCATTCTTGGACCGCACCTGCCCGCTCTCCAGGAAGGCGAATCCTGCCTGCATAAAGAAAACCAATATCCCTGTGATGATTAACCAAAAGGTATAAACAATAAGGATTATATCTCGTGCCAATATGTCTACCACCGGCCATCCTCCTTTTTCAAAATATTCCGTGTTTTTCCGTGGTGAATTGCTATGAAAAAAGCCTTCAATGCCCCATATACTACCAGCATAAAAAAAATAATCAATAGAATATTGACAGCCTAAGAATAGAGATTAAATTTTTATGGACATAATTCTTTATTATTGATATAAGGAATGATTATCTGGCGGAAAAGATTAAAACCGGGAATTGGCGGATGCTCATTATTCCAAATGGTGATTCTCATTGAAAATTCAAATCCATAGCTGTCATGTTAGAAGCAACAAAAAATAGAGAACACTTTGTAAATCGCCGGAGACTACTCTATCTCTTGGGCTGGGGGTTTATCGGCGCATTTTTAACAGCGGTATTTGGCGCGACTATCAGGTTCTTCTTTCCCAGAACTATCTTCGAACCACCGACAAGATATACAATCGGGCATCTCTTCCAATACACGTCAGGGGTAAGCGAAAGGTTCAAAAAACAGTTCAGGATATGGATTGTCCGGGAGGTTGACAGGTTGTACGTAATTGAGGCGAAATGCACCCACCTGGGTTGCACTCCCAACTGGCTTGCAGCAGAAGGAAAATTCAAATGCCCCTGTCACGGCAGCGGGTTTACACCGGATGGACTTAATATCGAGGGGCCTGCGCCAAGGCCGCTGGAGAGATTCAAGGTTGCCCTGGATGAAAACGGTCAAATAATTGTCGATGAAGGAATACGGTTCCGTGGAGAACGCGGTGAATGGGATAAGCCTGGCGCTTTCTTAAAGGCGTAAATTAAATACGTAGGGATTGAAGATTTTCAACCCCTACATTGAAATTCCTGAACATTAAATTAGGCAACTACAAAATGACCAATAAATTCACGGAAAACTTTTGGGCAAAATACAGAAACATGCTGAAGGAAAAAGGTGTATTTGGCATGTTCAGGGATCTCACCGTTAACTCACAGGTCTGGAAGTCTATCTTCAGACATACCTTTACCGACACGCCAAAGAACCGCATGCTAAAGGTTGTTTCAAACGTCTTTATGCATTTGCATCCAGCCAGAGTAAAGAGACATGCTCCCCAATTTAAATTTACCTGGTGTATGGGCGGCATCAGTTTCTTCCTGTTCCTGGTACTCACGTTTACGGGCGTATTACTGATGTTTTATTATCGCCCCACCGTCCATGATGCCTATTGGGACATAAAAGACCTGGAATTTCAGGTGCCTTTCGGGGCTATTTTACGGAACCTGCACAGATGGAGCGCACACTTGATGGTCATAACAGTATGGTTCCACATGTTTCGCGTATTTGCGACGGGTTCCTATAAACCACCCAGAGAATTTAACTGGTGCGTGGGTGTCGTCCTGCTGGTGCTCACCCTCCTTCTCAGTTTTACCGGCTACCTGCTCACCTGGGATCAATTGGGATTTTGGGCTGTAACGGTCGGCACAAATATGGCCCGATCAACGCCATTATTAGGACATGAAGGTCCTTTTGGAGAACAACTCGGAATGACTGCGCACAATGATATACGATTTGCGCTGTTGGGCGGTTCTCTGGTAGGCGGAAATGCCTTACTGAGGGCATACGTATGGCATTGTATAGGGTTGCCACTTATTATCATTATATTTATGACGGTGCACTTCTGGAGAATCCGCAAGGATGGAGGCATTTCTGGACCGCTCTAAAACGTTTAGCCACGAATAAACACGAATCTAAACGAATGCCAACTAAAGAAAAAATTAAGGAGAAGCGGAGAATATTGGAGAAAAATAAT
>JACRII010000144.1 GCA_016235875.1 Planctomycetota bacterium | reverse complement strand
ATCCATCAACTTCTTGTTTTTTATGCTCGTTTTTCAAACTGCATAACTGTAATGCATTGATTAGGTGAGGCTTACGTAAAGTTTGGAGCATTGAGTTTTTTGTCATTTGTCATTTGAAATTGTTTCGTATTTCGATATTCGTATTTCGAATTTGGTTGCGACCAAAGGCCGCGCCAGGACCTTCGTGTCTGGTTCCATTCTATTCGTGAAAACATGCCCCTGACCTGCGGAACTAAAGATATTAAATTTACAAATCTCAAGTAAAGCGCAAAAATATTGCCAAGTAAGAATTAGCAAAGAATTCAACAGCAGTAACTGTCATGAAAACAAGCATTTCGAGCAGGAAAATAAAAAAATCTTTTTCAGATAAGATAGTAAAAAGAGTGACAAGACACACAAATGTGTCAAACAAAAAGTGTATATGACACAGTCTTATCTACTCAAACTTCTCAACCTCTTGGGTTCTCTGATCCACCTATGACATCTGTGTCAGGTAGTTCCAATAATTCATCGTGTAAGTCCTGTCGAAACAAAAAACGCCTTTCCCGGAATTTTTTGCCAGAAAAGGCGTCTGTAATCTACTTATTCCTCCTTTAGCAAGGGAGGATATGTCCATTTGATAATAGGTTTTATTTGGCTTGGCTTGCAAGGATAACGCCATCCGCTTTCCCCTTAAAATATTTGTATCAATTTAGTTTTTTGAAAAACTATCAAGGCAAATCCTTGTGCTGATTTTGCCCCATAGGGGCAAATTGCTAATAGGCAGGCAATTTATTGCCTGTGTTAATAATAAGATAAAACCAGCCCTGTAGGGGCGAATGAAGATTGAGCGTACTCAATCGTCCCTACGGGACTGTATTTTTGTTTGGCAAAAATACAGGCAATAAATTGCCTGCCTATTACCTCGTGTCCCTATCAGACTTAAAAAGTGCAACCAATTTTTCAAAAAACTAACCTGTTACAAATATTTTAAAGCTCTTTCTTTGCGTCCTTTGCGTCTCTGCGGTGAACTACTACCCCATATTAATCAAGAATCAACTATAGTTGTCGAGTCTTTTCTCTTTTTCCTCTGCGGAATCTGCGTCCCGATATGTCTCTATTTCAGAAATCAGCGCCTTGCAAGGTCATTGAGGATGTCTATACCGCGCTTGATGGTTTCTTCTGTTGCGGCGTAAGAAATGCGGAAGTGGGTATGACGTTCTGAAAAGACGCTGCCTGGAATAATAAGCAGATTCTTCTGGATGGCCGAGGTTACAAACTCCTCATCAGTGCCCCACGGTACTTGAGGAAAGAGGTAAAATGCACCGCCGGGTTTTATTATTTGATATTTTTCCTTTAACCCGTCATACATCAAGTCTCTTTTCTTTTTATAGCTTGAGATTTGTTTGCTTAAATCCGTCCCCAATGACCCGGATACGGCATACTGGGCAAAAGAAGGCGCACAGACAAATGTGTATTGCTGTAGTTTGATCATCTCGCTGACGATACTGGCAGGCCCAGCCGCATAGCCCATCCTCCATCCCGTCATAGCGAATGACTTTGAAAACCCATCTAGAATCAGGGTCTTTTCATAATACCTTCCAATACTATCAAAATGATGTTCATAATCGTAGTCGTGATATATTTCGTCTGAAACGATAAGCAGGTTGTGTTTCCTCGCCAATTCAGCAATCTCTTTCAACTCCCGGGTAGTGCACATTGCCCCGGTTGGATTTGCCGGGCTGTTGATAACCAGTATCTTGGTTTTTTTTGTAATGTGAGGCTGGATATGTGAAGCCGTTAGTTTAAAATCGGGATAGGTATCCACAAATACAGGTTTACCGCCGCAGAAATTGGTCAAATGTTTATAGCTAACGAAGGCGGGGTCGGGAATAAGAACCTCATCTTCAGGATTGACCAATACCATAAAAGCCAAAGTCAAAGCGCCAGAGACTCCGGATGTAATCACGATGCTTTCGGCATTTACGCCGCGCTCCTTCTGAAGCCGCTTGAGTAATGCATCGCGGAGTTCCGGTATCCCTTGCGTTACGGTATATTTATTCGCACCGTCATTGATAGCCTTGATGGCCTCTGTTTTGATCTCCCCAGGAACGTCAAAATCCGGCTGACCTATGCTCAGGTTCACCGGATTTTGCATTTTTTGCGCAAGGTCAAAGACCTTTCTGATCCCAGAGGAGTCCAGTTTAGACATCCTGTGGGCAATCATTATTTCTTCGCCTTTTCCTTCCCTGCGGCAGGCGCTGCGGCTGGTGTTGCCGCCGCTGCTGCTGGCGTTGCTTCAGCTGCTGCCTCAGCTTTTGCTGCCTTCTTCTCCGACTTTCCTTTTCGTTTTATCTTAACTGATTTCACTTTGGGGATACCAAAAACAGACATTGTTGGCTCCCATTTGCCTTCGCCCTTCAAAATCTTGATACGCTCGACCCTCGTAAATACGTTTCTGGGTCTCACTAATTTACCCTTCATTTTCAAACTCTTGTCAATACTCATTTCTCCTCCTAAATTCTATCTCATACGTATGGGATAACAACTATCAAATTGTTTCTTGTTCTCATATTTAAACTCGGCTAACTTCTTCTGCGTATCGATTAAATCTGCGCTATCATTTGTTTCAAATTCACCCACGCAGATATAAAGGTCCTTCCCAACATTTACAATAAAGGAATCATAGCCTAATGAATTCTGCAACGTTTTGGCCAACTCTTTTGCCTTCTCAAGATTTTCTTTGGTATTTTTATAAGAAACTACGCGTAATGTCCACTTGTCTCTGATAATCGGCTTGTGCTGCTCAGTTTGTTTCTCCTTCGCAATGATCAATGGCTGTTCGCTTTTGCTTGGAGCCTTTTGAGGCGCTAGAGGCGGCTCCTCAGTCTTTTGCCCAAAGGTAGACTTTTTCGCGTCCCGCGGCTCTATCGTCTCCAACCATTCTTCTGCCTGATTCATTGTGCCCTTGTTATAACCAACTTTGTACCCAACAAAAAAGCATGCAATGGATAGAAATGTTGCCGCAATTGCGCCTATAATCAGTGTCTCCTGCCGTAATGTTACTTCGTCTTTACGCGGAGTCCGTTCCTGTTTAGCAGGCGGAGCAGAAACGGGTTGCGACGTTACTGGTGTTTCTACTTTCCCTTTAAACGTTTGTTCTTCCGCTCGTGTTGTATTCTTTATCCAGCCCAATGGGTCTACGCTCTGACCGCCTGGACTGGTAACGGGTTTGCTTTCCGGTACGGATGCGGTTGGCGTCTGCGGGCGGACATCCTGGGGTTTAATCTCCTTTTTTTCAACATCCTCCGTCTTCTCTGTCTGTTTGAATATCTCGAAAAACTCCCTCGAATCACTTCCTTTTGTCATAACTTTTTCACTCCATTTTTAGGATGTTTTTGTTAAATTCATAAGAATTTTCAATATTGGGAGTTGTGCCAAGCATCCTTTTCGACTGAGTTTATAATAAATGAAACATAAAGTCAAGTGATTAATATCCTTAAAGCAGAATACGTTGACACTCGTACAAATTGTGATATACTAAGTCCTAACCCGAACGAGTCGGAAGAGTTCTTTGATGTAGACTTACGATTTTAGATTTACAAATTACGATTTTTTTAAATCCCAAATCGTAATTCGTAAATCGTAATTTCTTGCTAAAACTATCAAAATATTTTTTGTAAGGTACTATTCATTTTAATTAGTTTCAATCGCATTGAGATATGCCATCAACGATTAAAGAAAAGATTAAACAACTTCGTGATACAATCAGATACCACGACCGAAAGTATTATGTAGAAAATAACCCGGAAATTACCGACTATGAGTATGACCAGCTTTTAAAAGAATTACAGCAGCTCGAAAAATTACACCCTGAATTTGTCACACCCGACTCCCCCACCCAGCGAGTTAGCGGCGAACCCCTTGCTCAATTCCCTACCATAGAACACAGAATCCCTATGTTGAGCATCGACAATACATACTCTGACGAAGAGTTGAGAGAATTTGACCAGCGTATAAAACGCATGGTGGAAATCGAAACTCATCAGGATATTGAGTACGTCGTTGAGTTGAAGATTGACGGTGTGGCAATTACCCTCTGGTATGAAAACGGTCTCTTTGCACGAGGGGCTACACGGGGTGACGGCTTTAAAGGAGATGACGTGTCCGCGAATCTTAAAACTATCCGGCAGATTCCGCTCAAGCTAGAACCTATAGACAAAAAGCCGAAAGTCCCGTCCAGTATTGAAATCAGGGGCGAAATCTACCTGCCAAATAAGGAATTTCAGAGACTGAACGAACAAAGAGAAGAAGAAGGCGAACCTCAATTTGCCAATCCCAGGAATGCCGCCGCAGGTTCGCTGAAACTACTCGACCCTCGCATTACAGCACAAAGGCGACTGCGCCTCTTTGCTTATGCAATTGGATATTCCGAAGGGCTTGAACTGAAGACACATATTCAGTGTTTGGAATTCATCCGTGGATTTGGCCTCCCGGTAAATCCTTATACTCAATTATGCAAAAATATTGAAGAGGTTATTCGTTATTGCAATGAATGGGACAAACGACGGGGAGAACTGGATTACATGGTTGATGGAATGGTCATCAAGGTCAATTCTCTCGACCTTCATGACCAATTAGGCGCTACGAGCAAGGCGCCTCGCTGGGTAATCTCCTTTAAATTTCAGCCGGAACAGGCTGTTACAAAAATAGAAGAGATTGTTGTACAGGTAGGGAAGACAGGCACGCTCACGCCAGTAGCCAACCTTACCCCCGTCCTTCTGGCAGGAACCACCGTCAGTCGCGCCACCCTACACAATTTCGACGAGATTCGGCGAAAGGACATACGGGAAGGAGACTACGTCATCTTGCAAAAGGCAGGCGAGATTATTCCCCAGGTAGTAACCGTGTTAAAAGAAAAACGGAAAGGAACTGAAATACCTTTTACAGAGCCTTCCACCTGCCCCGAATGCAAAGAAAAGGTTGTCAGAGACAACACGGAGGTGTACCTGCGCTGCCACAATCCATTCTGTCAGGCGCAGGTGAAAAGACGCATTCAATATTTTGCTGGACGGGACGCAATGGATATAGAAGGACTGGGACCTGCGCTCGTTGAACAATTGGTTGACAAAGGTTTTGTAAAAGATTATGCTGATATTTATTACCTCAGGTACGAAGACCTGATAACCTTAGAACGCATGGGTGAAAAGTCTTCACAAAACCTGATCCATGCAATCGAAGAAAGCAAACATCGGGATTTGGACCGCCTGATCTGCGCCCTCGGTATACTGAATGTCGGCTCACATACCGCAGAGGTACTGGCCGAGCGCTTTGATACCCTGGATAAACTGGCAAATACAACACAAGAAGAACTGGAAGGAATTTACGAAATCGGGCCTGTCGTTGCGAAAAGCATTTTAAGGTTTTTTCAAAACAAACATACACAAGAAATCATTAAAAAACTGAAAGCAGGCGGCGTTAATACCAAAAAGCTTGCAACTCAAAAATCAGGAAAGAACCCAAAAATCTCTGGAAAATCTTTTGTTGTTACCGGTACATTACAAAAGTACTCCCGCAAGGAAGCCGAAACGCTCATCAAGAGCCTGGGTGGACGCGTCCTGTCCGGTGTGAGCAAAAAGACAGATTACCTTGTCGTGGGGGAAGAACCTGGCTCCAAGCTGGACAAGGCTAGAGAATTGAACGTTCATATTCTCGATGAAATGACCTTTGAAAAATTGATAAATTAAGTAAAGGATCAACCCAAAATGGAAAAACAGATAAAAAATGCCCTGAAAACGGCAAAAGCAGACTATGTCGAAATAAGAGTCCAGGAAGGCGTCAGCACAGGGATTACTTACGTGGGAAAAGAACTTGAAAATATCGGTGAAAATGCCGCTTTTGGAGGGTGTGTGAGGGCGTTGGTTAAAGGCGGTTGGGGATTTGTTGCCTTTAACGACATAGAGAATCTCCCAAGATACGTGGACATGGCCTGCGAGCAGGCACGATTCGTTGGCACGAAAGAAAGCCAGCTCGCTCCTGTACCGGCGATAAACGATCACGTGAAAACAAAGGTAGATGTAGACCCTGCGGATATATCGTTAACCGACAAACAGGCTATCTGTAATAAATACAACAACACGATCCTCTCCTCAAAGCAAATACAAACCTCAAATGTACGGTACGTAGATTCTCATGGAACGTTATATTTCGCCAACACGAACGGAAGTTTTATTGTTCAGGAAACTATTTTTTGCGGTATTTCACTCCTGGCAATGGCGCGAGACGGCATGAATGTGCAACAGGCTTATCATTCTGTGGGTGATCTGAGAGGCTTTAACAACGTCCGGAATCAGGAGCAAAAATGCGAGGAAGTAACCAAACGCGCCGTCGACCTGCTCACAGCAAAACCCGTAACCGGGGGCAAATATACCGTCATTATCGACCCCAAGCTTTGTGGTGTCTTCGTCCACGAGGCGTTCGGGCATCTCAGCGAGGCCGATTTTATTTATGAAAACGCAAAGATGCGGGAAATCATGGTCATTGGCAAACGCTTCGGGATCGATGAGCTTTCCATTATAGACGACGGCTCTCTGGTTGGCGAAGCAGGATACAATAAATACGACAGCGAAGGCACTCCAACACAAAAAACCTATCTTATTAAAAATGGTACTTTGACCAATCGCCTCCATTCCAGAGAAACGGCTGCTAAGATGAATGAAAAACCCACAGGCAACGCACGCGCCATAAGCTATGCTCATGCGCCCATTGTGCGCATGACCAATACCTATATGGAATCCCGCACTTACACCTTTGAAAAAATGCTCTCCGAAGTTGATAACGGAGTTTATGCCATCGGCGCTCTCGGTGGACAGACGAATATGGAAATGTTTACCTTCAGCGCCGAAGAAGCTTATATGATACGAAACGGAAAAATACAGGAAAAGGTCAGGGACGTTGTTCTCACGGGAAATGTCTTTGAAACCCTTATGAATATCGATGCCATTGGAAACGACCTCAAAATACACGGTGGTCTGGGGGGGTGTGGTAAAGGCGGGCAGTCACCCTTGCGTGTCAGCGATGGCGGGCCACACGTCCGAATACGAAATGTTGTTATTGGTGGAAGATAAATGGATATTCTGGAACTTCTTTCATTCGCCAAAAAAGAGAATGCCTCGGACATTCATATAAGCTCAGGCGAACCACCTATGATACGCATTCATGGGGATATGAGGAAGATTGACGTCCCCTTGTTGAATAAAGAAGACGTACATAAGATACTCTATGACATCTTAAACGATCAACAGCGAAAGACGTATGAAGAGCATCATGAGCTGGATTTTGCCATCGCATTGGGCGATACCGGGCGGTTCAGGGTAAATGCCTTTTTGCAAAGTAGAGGAGAATCCATTGTTTTCAGAACGATACCTACGGTTATCCCCACCCTGGAACAGCTCAATATGCCAAAGATCGCAGGTGACCTGACAAAAAAAGAAAAGGGACTCGTCCTTGTCACAGGCCCTACGGGCTGCGGTAAATCAACAACTCTGGCGGCAATGATTGACCTTATCAACCGCGAGGAAAAATGTCATATCCTTACCATCGAGGACCCCATTGAATTCGTGCATCAGTCAAAGAGCTGTCTCGTTAACCAACGGGAGTTGGGACCACACACCCATAGCTTTGCCAATGCCCTGCGGTCTGCCTTGCGCGAAGACCCTGATGTTATCCTGGTAGGCGAAATGAGAGACCTGGAGACCATATCCCTGGCCCTTACAGCGGCCGAGACCGGTCATCTGGTCTTCGGTACATTACATACATCCAGCGCACCCAAAACAGTTGACAGGATAATTGACGTATTTCCACCGGAACAACAGGAACAGGTACGCACAATGTTCTCGGAATCTATCCAGGCTGTGTTGACCCAGCAACTCTTAAAACGAAAAGACGGGAATGGACGGGTTGCTGCATTAGAAATCATGATTGGCACGCCGGCCGTAAGAAATCTGATCAGAGAAAACAAGATTGCGCAAATCCCGTCGTCTTTGCAGACAGGAAAACAATATGGCATGCAGACAATGGATCAGGCGTTGATCGAACTCTATCAGAAAGAACTGGTAACCAGGGAAACAATTGAAAGGCTGGTGAGCAGCCCGAGTGCGCTCAGCGGTATAAAATAAAAGAGTGGTAAAACCATCACAGATTTTATAAACATAATTTACTGTGGAAATTAAAAAACTATTACAGGAAATGGTTCGCCTGGATGCCTCGGATATTTACATTACCGTGGACACCCCCCCTATTTACCGCAAAGAGGGCATCAACACCTCTTTTGGCGCTAATAACCTGACTGCCGAAGATACCCGCCTACTTGCAGAAAGTACCATGAATGATAAACAAAGAAAGGATTTTTATGAGAAAATGGAGATGAACCTGGCCTTATATTATCCGGAACTGGGGCGATTTCGTGTCAATATTTACTTTCAAAGAAGAAATATAGGTCTTGTCATCCGACAAATAAAAATTAATATCAAGACCATTGATGATTTGAATCTTCCTCAAATCTTCAAGGATATCGTGATGACAAAACGTGGGTTGGTGCTTGTAGTCGGTGCGACAGGATCGGGGAAATCAACCACCCTGGCAGCAATGATCGATTATAGAAATACCAATAGTTCGGGACATATCATTACCGTAGAAGACCCGGTAGAATTTGTGCACCCACACAAAAAATCCGTCGTTACCCAAAGAGAGGTCGGCATAGATACTTTGTCATTTGGCGATGCGCTTAAAAATACCCTGCGACAGGCGCCGGATGTCATTCTTGTTGGAGAGATCCGCGATACCGAAACCATGGAATCGGCAATTACCTTTGCCGAAACAGGTCATCTTTGCCTGGGAACCCTCCATGCCAACAATGCCAATCAGGCAATAGAACGGGTGATAAACTTTTTCCCATCAGAACGACATGAGCAAATATATCTGTTACTCTCACTGAATCTGCGTTCTATCATTTCACAAAGGCTTGTGCCGGCAAAGGACGAAAAACGGGTTGCTTCCTTTGAAATACTGCTTGATACGCCCAGGATCAAAGACCTTATTATCAAGAAGGAAATTGGTTTATTAAAAGATACGATGTCAAAAGGAACACAAGAAGGCATGTTAACCTTTGACCAATCGTTATTCAATCTTTATAAGGAAGGCAAGGTCAGTTATGAAAATGCCATTGCCTATGCCGACAGCGCCAACGATCTGCGTTTGCGTATAAAGACAGAAGGACTTGGCAAAACAAAAGAAGACAAAACCGCTAGTTTTAAATTGAAAAGGGATTAAATCAATGAATAAAATTGAAGAAAAAATATTAGAACAAGCTGTAAAACATACACCTTCTGCTGAAGTGCTTTACGAAGAAGGCGAGACACGGTCGGTTAGTTTCGAAAATAATAAGCTAAAATGTGTAAACACAAAATCTATCCGTGGTATCGGACTCCGTGTCATTAAGGATGGACGGATTGGGTTTTCCAGTACCACAGATTTCAGAAAACCTGAAAAACTGGTTGCCAATGCCATAGAAAGCTCAAAGTTCGGTCAGGTTGCCGCCTTTGACTTCCCCTCGAAAAACAACTTCCCAAAGGTTGCAGTACTTGACCAGCGTGTCATAGACTATCCTATCAACAAATGTGTAGACATCGGAAAAGAAGCTATCGAGAAGGCTTTATCGGTGAATTCAAGCTATGAATGCGGCGTTGGTTTTGGTAAAGGGTCTGGAATGCGAAGACTTATTAATTCAAAGGGACTGGATATTTCCATTGCCTCCACATCATTTGGCATAGGCATCGAAATATTGCAGGTTAAAGGACAAAGTCTGCTCTGGATTGGTGAAGGAGAAGGTTCAAAAAGTCTTGTGACTGATCTCAACAAACACGTCGATAAGGCATTACGGGGTTTGAAACTTGCCGAAAAAGAATTGAAACTAAAAACGGGGGCTTATCCCGTGATAGTTACGGCAAAGGCTATGGGAAATTTACTTGCAACCTTCGAAACCGGCTGCAACGGAAAACTGGTGCAAAAAGGCGCATCTCCTCTCACCAACAGGCTGGGTGAAAAGATTATCGATGAAAGGGTCAGTATTTATGATGACGCGACAATCGACATGGCAGATTCCAGTTATCCGTGGGACAGTGAGGGTACACCATCACAGCGTACCCCATTGTTTGAAAAAGGTGTCTTAAAAAATTATCTCTTCGATTTACAAACCGCTGGGATTATGAAGGCGAAGTCCACAGGAAATGGCAACCGGGGGTTTTCCTCTCAACCGTCTCCTGGTGATTCAAACATTACCGTTGAACCCGGCAACATGTCTTTTGAGTCCATGATAAAGGACGTCCGATATGGTCTGCTGGTAGATCAGGTACTGGGCGGCGGTCAGAGCAACGTCCTTGCGGGAGAGTTCTCCGTAAATATTGACCTTGGCTATCTGATTGAAAACGGAGAAATTGTCGGCAGGGTAAAGGACTGCATGTTTGCGGGAAATGCCTTTGCGGTGTTTAATAACATTGTGGCAATCGGCGATAAGACAGAATGGCACGGTTCGCTAAAAGTACCACCCTTTTATTTCAAGGCAATAAACGTCGCCGGAAATGCCGACTAATATTCCTTATTAGTTGCTTCAGGCGAGATAAATCTCGCGCTACTATTATGTAACATTGAAATTCCTTGAACATTAAATTCCAGAGAACTGATATTACATGATCCTTAAACACATCCTTTT
>JACRII010000143.1 GCA_016235875.1 Planctomycetota bacterium | reverse complement strand
GAGGGAGTATAACTTTACTGATATCGAAGGTAAATGGCAGGGATTCTGGGAAGGGTGCGGGTTGTTCCATACCAACGAAACCGGTACGAAAGATAAATTCTACTGCCTGGTCATGTTTCCGTATCCTTCAGGTACCCTGCATGTGGGTCATGGCAGAAACTATATCATCGGCGATGTCGTTTCGCGTTACAAGATTATGAAGGGTTACAACGTGCTGTCACCTATTGGTTGGGACGCATTCGGCCTTCCCGCTGAGAATGCAGCCATCAAAGGTGGGTCTCATCCTGCCGCCTGGACAAAGAATAATATTAAGGCCATGAAGCGGCAACTCCACCGTTGGGGCGTTGGATACGATTGGGACAGAGAGCTTACTTCCTGTAATCCTGATTATTATAAATGGACTCAATGGATATTTCTTAAACTTTACGAAAATAACCTGGCCTATAAAAAGAAGGCGGCTGTGAATTGGTGTCCTTCCTGTGCTACCGTGCTGGCCAATGAGCAGGTTGTCGAAGGATGCTGTGAACGCTGTGACACCCCCGTACGTCAGCGAGACCTTGAGCAGTGGTTTTTCCGTATCAGTCAGTATGCACAGAAACTGCTGGATGATATTGTTCTCCTGGACGGCTGGCCTGAACGCGTGAAAACCATGCAGGCGAACTGGATCGGCCGGAGTGAGGGCGCCAGCATCAATTTTAAACTAGAAGATTCAGGCAAGGTATTGCCCTGTTTTACCACACGTCCCGATACGCTCTATGGGGTGACCTTTGTTTCCCTGGCGCCTGAGCATCCGATTATCGGCGAATTGGTTTCTGGTTCTCCGCAGAAAAACGCCGTGATGGACTTTGTAGAAAGGGCACGTAATCAGGGTATGGTGGAACGCACGGCTGAAGGGACAGAGAAGGAAGGTATATTTACGGGCAAGTACGTTATCAATCCTGTCAATAACAGCAGGGTACCTATCTGGGTAGCCAACTACGTTCTCATGGAATACGGTACTGGGGCAGTTATGGGTGTACCCGCTCATGACCAGCGAGACTTCCTGTTTGCCAGGAAATACAAGCTGCCGATTCAGGTTGTTATTCAGCCTAAAGATACCGAACTGAAAGCAGACACGATGAAGGAGGCGTATGTCGGTGACGGCATACAGGTCAATTCAGATATTTTTAACGGCATTCCCAACACAGATGCGATACGGAAGATTACTGAATATCTTGAATCAAAAGGTCTGGGCGCAAAGGCAGTGACTTATCGCTTGAGGGACTGGCTCATTTCCCGGCAGCGTTACTGGGGAGCGCCAATCCCCATTATTTATTGTGAAAAGTGTGGCACGTTGCCTGCGCCTGAATCGCAGCTCCCTGTTATTTTGCCAGAAAAGGTGGAATTTAAACCGCACGGCATGAGTCCTCTGGCAGAAGTGGATTCGTTTAACAATACGAACTGCCCAAAATGTTCCGGTATGGCCCGGCGGGAGATGGATACCATGGATACCTTTGTAGATTCGAGCTGGTATTTCCTGCGATATCTTTCACCAAAGGATGATAATCAACCTTTCGTTACGGAGAAGGTTAATAAGTGGCTGCCAGTAGACCAGTACATTGGGGGCGTAGAACATGCCATCCTTCATTTACTCTATTCACGTTTCATTACCAGGGTGCTTTACGACCTTGGTTATATTAATTTTAAAGAACCCTTTAAACACCTTTTTACGCAGGGGATGATTATTAAGGATGGGGCTAAGATGTCCAAGTCCAGAGGCAACGTGGTGAGTCCTGATATCCTCATTGACAAATATGGGGCAGATACGCAGCGTCTCTACATCCTTTTTATCGGTCCTCCCCAGAAGGACGCCGAGTGGAATGACCGCGGAGTGATTGGCGCTCATCGGTTTCTGAATCGTCTCTGGCAGAAGATTACCGATTATGAAGAGGTGTATGCCGGAGTACAACGGACGGAGATTGATATCCAGAAACTTTCGCCTGAGGCAAAGACCCTTTACCGCCTGACAAATCAGACGATTAAAAAGGTCACGGAAGATTTGGAAACCTCCTGGCATTTCAATACCGCCATCGCTTCAGTGATGGAGTTACTAAACAATGTAGATTCGTTTCATGTGGTTATACCCCACAATGCATCGGAAGAGCTTAATTTTAATGTCTTTCGCCACACGATGGAAGCTATCCTTTTGTTAATGGCTCCATTAATTCCGCATATCAGCGAGGAATTGTGGGAAATCATGGGACACAAACCGAGCATTTTTCATCATTCATGGCCTTCATACGATAAAAATGCCATTCAGGAGGAGACGGTGGAAATCGTTATCCAGGTCAACAGCAAAGTCAGAAGCCATCTGTCTGTGCCGGTTGATGTGAGTGAGGATGAATTGAAAAAGCGCGTATTGGACGATGAACGCATTAAGGCATTTCTGGATGGCAAGAAAGTCGTCAATATCATTATCATTCCAAAAAAACTGGTGAATGTTGTGGTGAAATAACGAGGCATTCGGGTACCGGCGATCAGCCGTTACTTTGCATGGTTGTCCAGTTTCACAAGTTCTACTTTAATATTTGCCATTGCAAGGATCTCTTTGGCGAGGGCGTCTGGATAGTCGGTGAGGGTAACGATACGTTTGATCCCGGCATTTACAAGCATTTTTGCGCACAGGGAACAGGGATAGGTGGTGCTGTATAAGGTCGCTCCGGCAATTTTTATCCCATAATGCGACGCCTGGAGCAGTGCATTCATCTCGGCATGGAGCCCGCGGCAGAGTTCGTGACGTTCCCCCGGAGGCACTTTGAGCTGTTCCCGTAAACAGCCGATATCCAAACAGTGCTGAAGTCCGCTCGGCGCTCCGTTATAGCCTGTCGTCAGGATGTGTTTATCCATCACCAGCACTGCCCCTACCTGACGCCGTAAACAGGTGGATCGCTGGGCTACTTCCCTGGTGATCCGCAAAAAATATTCATCCCACGATGGCCTTTGAGACATCTTATTTCCCAATGCAAAATTCTGAAAATATTTTAGATAAAATATCTTTTGGGTTCAAAGGGGGTCTGGTCTTTAATCTTGCTATTGAAGTTTTTTATTCAGGTGGATGAATAGTACGCTATACTTTTTATCTATTCCCTATTAAAAAAACAGTTTTAAGCATATCTACAAAAAACACAGGATTCACGGATTTTTTATCTGTGAATCCTGCATTTTCAAAGGTGTTTATTGCCTGGAAACTCTGCCTCGTATAAATACCACAGCCTAGAAACGCGGTCTGCCTCCTCGCCCTTCTCCTCTGCCACCACCTCGTCCGCCGCCGCCTCGACCACCACTGCCGCCACGTCCACCGCCACGTCCACCACTTCCGCCGCGGTCAGTTTTCGGTTGAGCTTCATTGACGTTCAGCGGACGCCCCTTCAACTCCTTGCCGTTCATACCGGCAATTGCCGCCTGGGCTTCAGCCTTTCCAGGCATCTCAAGAAAACCGAATCCCCTAGGTTCGCCAGTAAACTTATCTTTAATAATCGTTACTGATGTAACCTGTCCGAAGGCTTTAAAGGCCTCTTCCAAGTCCTCCTGGGTTACTTCACGCGCCAAATTGCCCACATAAATATTCATTCAAATCTCCTGTTTTGTTACATTCTCATGAATGTAAGTATACTGATTTCGTCTGACGCCAGACTATACGGAAATCCCTTCTAAAAAACGATAGAGAATATAATACTTAATATATACTTAAAATGCCAGAGAATTTGAAAATGCTTTACAAAACCTGGTTTAGAAAAACCTCAGTCCTGACCCTTATCATGCAGTGGTGAGAAGCGGAAAGATTT
>JACRII010000139.1 GCA_016235875.1 Planctomycetota bacterium | reverse complement strand
TATTACGCAGTTCATCCGCTTGTTTACCTGAAACCAAACCTTTATCCATACCTGTTTTTCTCTCATCCGAAAAAGACACCGTCATCCCTCCAATAGTTTATTGGATAATTTTATTTCTCGTAATAGTTCACCACAGAGAACACGGAGCGACAACCCCCTAAATTCCCCTTTGTTAAGGGTGACCAAAAGGGGTTGTTATGCGAACTTTGCGGCGAGCTGAACTGTTACTATTTCTCAATGCAACAATGGTCAGGAGGTGTCTTTTACATGGAAAAGTCAGATATTTTTTGTCGTTTAACTCAGGCTGTTATTGATATGGATGCCACGCGTGCTGCCGAAGCAGCGGCTGCAGTAATTCAGCACAATGTCGACCCCTATGAGGCAATTATTGAAGGTCTCGCAAAGGGGATGGATAAGGTAAATGAACTTTTTGAAAACGAAGAATATTTTGTGCCGGAAATACTCCTTTGCGCAGATGCGATGAATGCAGGAATTGACGTGCTTAGGCCTTACCTGCCAAAGGAAACGACATGGAACAAAAAAAAGGTAGTCATTGGAGTTGTGAAAGGTGATACCCATGATATTGGGAAAAATCTGGTAAAAATAATGCTGGATAACGCTGGTTTCGAAATGCATGACTTGGGAAGGAACGTACCGTATGCAAAGTTCGTTGATATCGCCGGAGAGTTGAAAGCCGATCTCGTTTGCCTTTCTACCCTCATGACCACAACCATGGATGGCATGCAGGTAATTATCGAAGATTTAAAGAAGGCCGGTATCGCTTCCAGGGTTATGGTTGGTGGTGGGCCGATATCGCCGGGATTTGCAAAAAATATCGGTGCAGATGGATATGCCAAAAATGCCACCGAGGCGGTCAAGGTTGCAAAGGGTTTGTTTCAGGAAATTCACGTCCCGCTGATATTGAAAACCCCGGAACTGGTAAGCGTGAGAAGAGGGCAGGAGGGCGTGCGGTGAAATCCAAAGATGAAATAACACCCAAAGAGCGAATGCTTGCAATCCTGCAAGGAAAAGAGGTTGATCGGCTCCTGGTGAGCCCGTTAATCCTTAATTTTGCATCCCGGAGTTTAAATTTCTCTGTCAGGGATTTCTGCACAAACGGTGAGAATATGGGAAATGCCAATATTGCCTGTTTTAAAAAATATCGGCATGATATTGTTTACCTCTTCTCTACCACCTCGACCCTTGCGGAGGCAATGGGCACAAAGATGTACTTTCCCGAAGATGATGCGCCGCAGGTAGAAACTCCATTTATACGAACACGTGAAGACCTCAAAAAGCTTAAACCCGTAAACCCTGAAAAAGACGGGAGACTCCCCGTGTACCTTGAGGCAGTAAGGCGCTGCGTAGATGCAATTGGCAATGAAGTCTTTATAGTACCCGTCATTGGTGCGCCATTTACCACATCTGCGGCTTTAAGAGGGACGGAGATATTTATCAAAGAACTCTATACAGACACGGAACTGGTCCATACCCTGATGAAGGTTGCTACCCAATCGGTGAAAAACCTGATCGACGCCTATGTAAAAGCCGGGGGTGTTCCGGTTACCGTTGAGCCTGTGGCTACGGGTTCTATGATAAGCGAGAGACATTTCAGGGAATTCGTCTTGCCATATCTCAAGGAAGTGTATGCGCATATCCATTCGTATAATCTCCCTGGCGTACTCCATATCTGCGGAAAAACGAGAAGGGTAATACAATGCATGGCTGAGAGTGGTGCGGATATCCTGAGCATTGACAATATCGACCTCCTTGAGGCAAAAGAATTGGTAGGAGTGAAAGTCTGTTTAATGGGGAATGTAAGCCCGGCAGATGGGATGCTCAAGGGGAACCCGGAAATTATCAACGATATGGTGAAGGAGTGTGTGGCAAAGGCATCTGACAATCCGAAAGGGTTTATCGTTGCCACGGGGTGCGAGGTACCCATTCATACGCCGCATGAAAATATGGTTGCCTTTCTTGAAGCAGGGAGGAGATACGCACGACTTCCAATTAATTTAAATTAGAAAGTCCCCTCTTGGGAGGGGACTTCGTCGTGAGCTCAGTCGAACGATTTAGGGGTGGGTAAGCCGGTAATTCGCGAAATATTCACTGAAATTTCACGACCCTTGTCCTCGTGAAAACGGGGAAAGGGACCCACCCCCAACCCCTCCCAAGAGGGGAATAATCAGATAGTAAGGGTGGATTAAGCGCAGCGAATCCACCAATTTGTTACGAAAAATACCAATCTGTAGGGGCACGGTGCACCGTGCCCCTACTTCATTCTAATTATTATGACAGAAAAAGAGCGACTCCTTAAAGTACTTCGTGGTGAAAGTGTAGACAGGGCTCCTGTTATCTGTCCGGGCGGCATGATGACTATGGCTTGCAGAGAGGTCATGATACAAACAGGATGCCGATGGCCGGCAGTGCACCGTGATGCGCAAAAAATGGCAGAGCTTTCAATTGCTATGCGAATAGAAACAGGACTTGAAAATCTCGGTATCCCTTTCTGCATGACGGCAGAAGCTGAGGCTTTTGGAGGGGAAGTAGAAGATGGTGATGAGATTACGAGCCCTCACATGGTACAGTATCCGCTAAAATCCGTGAAACAGTGGAAGGATTTAAAAGAACTCAACCCTCATAAAGACGGCCGTCTTCCCACAATCCTTGAATGTACTGCGATATTAAGCCGTCTCTTCTCCGATACACCTATAATAGGGAATCTGGTCGGTCCGTTGAGCCTTGCTACCTCACTGGTAGAAGCAACGGTGCTTTTTAAAGCGCTCAAACAAGAGCCTGAAGATGTCCATGGTTTGCTCAGATTTTTAACTGACAATAGTATCAGGTACGGTGAGGCACTTATTGGGCATGGCGTGGATGTTATGGTAATATCCGACCCTTCCGCAACCGGGGAGATTCTTGGACCCGGCCTGTTCAAAGAATTCGTACTTCCCTATTTGAACAGGATTGCAAATAGGATGCATGAACTTGGAAAACCGGTCATAGTCCATATCTGCGGCAGTGTGAGCCCTGTCTATGAACTACTTAAGGAACTCGTGTCTGAATGTGTAAGTGTGGATTCTATGGTAAATATACGAGAAGCAAAAAATGTCATTTCTGGGAAAAAGCTCATGGGCAACGTAAGTACGATTCTTTTACAAAACGGTCCAATTGACAGGATACAAAATGCCTCAAGAAACCTGTTGAATTGCGGTATAGACATCCTTGCCCCTGCATGCGGCCTGAGCGCAAAAACACCCGTCGGGCATATAAAGGCCATGACAGCAGTCGTGAAGGGAAATACATGACAGAGAGCGCAAAGATAACTTTTTATCCATTAAGAATTGAAGGTGAGGTGCCAAAAGGGATTACCATCCTTGAAGCGGCAAGGAAGCTTGGTGTTTCTGTGGAAAGTCCATGCGGTGGTACGGGTAAATGCGGAAAGGATATCGTGCAGGTACGGATCAATAAAACCCTCGATACGGTACTTGCCTGTAAAACTGTTGTTGAAAATGATATGGAGGTTACCCTTCCTTCCCAGGAAAGGAAGGATGACATGAAGATTATCGACGGCTTCTTCACAAAAGATAGTCAACAATACAACATGAATCCATCGGTAAAAAAGGAGCTGGTGCATTATGGCAACGACCTTTATTCCACGCGGGTATATGCAAATGATAAACTCATTGCAACTGAAGAGGGTGATACACAATCTTGCATGTACGGAATTGCCCTGGATATTGGGACTACAACGCTGGTAGCATCACTGGTTGATCTTCAACATGGCAATATACTCGAAAATTCTTCCGTGCTGAATCCGCTCGTGTATTATGGTCATGATGTTATGTCGCGGATAAAGTACTCCATTTCCCATAAGGACGGTCTCTTCAGAATGCACCGGGAGCTTATATCTGCCATTAATTTTTTAATTACTTTTTTATCGTCTGAGAGAGGTATAAAACCTGAAAATATTTACCAGGTTATGGCCGCTGGTAATACCACCATGCAGCATATATTTTTAAACAAGGAAATCAGGGGGATAGGCGAGTATCCCTATACAGCCGAAATCCTTGATACCTTCACGACAACAGCGAAGGAACTTGCTATTGCAATTGCTGAATATGCGCCAGTAACAACATTCCCCTGTTTTTCTGCGTATGTGGGCGGAGATATCGTTTCCGGGCTTCTTGCCATCCATTATGAGACGTTGGAATTGCCAGCCCTTTTTTTGGATATTGGCACGAATGGTGAAATGGTTCTTTTTCTTGACAATCAGATAGTGGCAACCTCTACCGCAGCAGGCCCGTGTTTCGAGGGAGTAACGATAAGTTCAGGCATGAGGGCAAGTGTGGGGGCGATTGAACACGTAAGGCTTGAAGAAGAATTATTCGCAACAGTTCACCCCCACTTAAACCTCACCACTCCCCCTTTCTCCCCCTCACTGAGGGGGACATGGGAAGGAATACAAGGGAACAATGAATCTTCCCCGCCCCTGGTGGGAGGGGTTAGGGGTGGGGGTGAACGGTTACCATTATTCATTGATGTTATCGGCGGTGGTAAACCGCGCGGTATCTGTGGAAGCGGGCTTGTGGAGGCTGTTTCAGAACTTGTGCGGGTTGGGCTTGTCAATTCCAGGGGACGTTTACAGAGTATCGGGAGTGATATTGCTGGAAAATACGGGACATACCTCTTCGAGAAAGATGGGAGACGTTACTTTCGCTTAGCCGAAAACGTCTCGATTTCACAGGAAGATATCAGACAGGTGCAACTGGCAAAGGCAGCCATCAGGGCAGGCATTGAAATCTTACTTACATCACATAATCTTAAACCAGATGATCTTAAAACCGTCATTATCGCAGGTGCATTTGGATACCATCTGAGCAAGGAAAGCCTCTTTGGTATTGGCATTCTCCCCGCTTTGACACAAGTAAAGTTTTCTTTTGTCGGCAATTCAAGTTTGGATGGCGCCGTGCAAGCGTTGTTAAACAAGAAATTGCTACATGATGCTTCTCGGATTGCCCGCACTGTTCAGGTCACGGAACTTTCTCAGTTCCCAGCTTTTGAGAATATTTTCGTCAGAGAAATGCATTTTTAATTTTCGCCAGTTCAATAATGAAGTGTAACACTCAGGATGGAGTAGACAAACTTATCTGTGTATGCTAAAATAATCCAGCCGTATATTAAAGCATGTTCCAAACATTTTTCGTAATTTTCACTTTCAAAATATCCTATGAGAACGGGCATTACATATCTTCCTCTTCACGGCGGCAAAGCGCCAGCATGGCTTTTCCAAAGGATGAAACGACTGGCGCGGGAGATTATTATCGCCATTGTCAGTGAATACGGTCCGCAGGAAATACCCAGAAAACTTTCGGATCCATTCTGGTTTCAGGCATTGGGCTGTGTACTGGGATTTGACTGGCATTCAAGCGGCGTTACCACAACCACCTGCGGGGCGTTGAAGGAAGGCATCAAGGGGCTTGAAAAGGAACTGGGGCTATTCATTGCAGGAGGAAAGGGTGGAACTTCCCGAAAGACGCCCTCAGAGATTATAAGTGCAGGCGCCCAATTGTCGTGTGATCCCGAAAAACTTGTCTATGCCAGCAGAATGAGCGCTAAAGTGGACAGTAGCGCCGTCCAGGATGGATATCAACTCTACCACCATTCGTTTATCTTCACGAAGACCGGGGACTGGGCGGTTGTCCAGCAGGGGATGAATGATGCGAATAAATATGCCCGCCGATACCACTGGCTGGGTAGTAAGGTTACAAATTTTGTGGTAGAGCCGCATCAGGCTATTTGCTGCGATTCTAAGGGAAATACCTTAAATATGGTGGCTGTGGAGAGCGAAGAGGCAAGGCAGACGACCGTCATGCTGTCACAGGTTAAACCTGATACATTAGTGGGTGAAATCAAAAAGATGCAGACCTTGCATCTACCATCCCATCACCACGTCGACGTCCATGACATTCATCCTGATAGGCTTTATAAAATATTCACAAAAACCTACGAGAGCGTGCCTAAGGATTTTGAGACCTTGCTTGGCATTGAAGGAGTTGGCCCAAAGACCATTCGGGCGCTCGCCCTGATTTCGGAGCTTGTGTACGGTAAGAGTCCAAGTTTTAACGATCCCGTGAGGTACAGCTTTGCCCACGGAGGCAAGGATGGCCATCCGTATCCCGTGGATAAAGAGACCTACGACCGTTCCATCGAAATAATACGAAAGGCATTAAAACAGGCAAAGGTTGGAAACAGTGAAAAGATGGATGCTATTAAGCGATTGAATTATCTCGTGCATTAAAGTTGGAAACGTGTAAATAAGGAGAAATGGAGAGAAAGGGGATTGGGGAAAAAATAAAACCTCAATCCGTTTTGAAAGGTTAGGAACATGAAAAATAAGATACAATGGTTTTTAATGATAGCAACAGTGGTATATTTAGTTCCTTTTATTGTATCTGGATCGGAGGTTGTTAATAGGTTTGTAGATTTTAGTTTAGAAGACCCGCACGAGAAAAAGTATTCTCAATTGGATATGGAAGGTAAAATAACCCTTGTGGTGTTACAAAGCCGGACTACCCTTCAGACTGCGGTTGATTGCAAGACAGAATTAAAATCTTTGGCCCAGGAGAATCAGAAGGTGCAGATGATTGCAATCATGGATTTGAGGAAGCGGCCTCCGCTCGTTCCAAAATCTGTGCTGAAGGGGAAGATTTCAGGACAGGACCCAACCTCAAAAGAAATCCCTTTCCTCTTAGACTGGGATGGCGCTGTAACACAGGCACTCGGGGGTGAGGACAACAAATGTAAGGTATTGGTTGTCGACCCTATGTTGAATATAGTTTACAAGCAGGAATATAAAAAGGCAGGAATTGATAGTGAAATAAAACCGTTGCTTGATGAATTATCCAGTAGGCAAAAGTAAAATTTGGGGATAGCACAGTGCAGGTTGTATGGTGCGTAGCACACTCAACAAAACAAGGGCCAGATCCGTCATTTCTTCTTTCTAGGGTTGCAGGTAACAGTCAGGGCTGTAGTTCTATTTTCATCGTTTCAGTTTGGCTACTAATGTCGTTGGATGTTTGTCTGTTAGTTTAGTAATGTATTTGTTTGCCTTGCTTAGTCTTTTCTTGTCAACGCTATTTAAATACGAAAGCCAACCGATGACTTCATTTAAAAGTTTTGTGTTAGTCTGTTCGCTTGGTAAAGTTAAATGATGAATTTTGGCTCTCAAATCTTTGTATTTCTGTTTCCCAATTCCGAAAGTGTTATTAGAAATAATAAGTCCCGTAACTTTTTTTGCTCTTGCTGCACCTGCAATTCTTGTCTTTTCTGGATTAACGACAAAGTTTTCATTTTCTATAATTGATTTTATCATTGGAATAATCTTCACAACTTTTGCTGGACTAAGTCCTGAAAATGATAAGTCATCGGCATATCGTGTGTAATTAATTCCTCTTTTGCCAACGTAGCCTTGAATACGGGCATCGAGTTTTGAAGCTGATAGATTTGCAAGTTTCGGAGAACAGGGACTGCCTTGTGGCAAAATTCCTTGAAATGTGCAAATGTTTGTTAGTATGGTTGAGATTGCTTTATTATAGCCAATAGTCTTAAAAATGCTATAAACTTGATTACGTTTTACTGTTGGGAAAAAATCTTCTAGGTCAAGCGTCAAAATAGTATTTGCATCTTTATGGGGTTCAGCATTGTCAGCAATTGAACTTCCCTTTTCAAAACCTTTACAAGAATTTGACACTTTTAACTTGTTTAAAATATTTGCAAGTATCCAAGATTGAAGTCCTTTCAATTTTTTACTCGGTTGGCTAATTTCCCTGAGTTTACCAGATTTTTTAGGTATTGTATAAGTCTTATAGTATTTGTCAGAGTGTTTAGATAGCTGATAGATTGTATATTTTGAAATGTGTGTGACTTGAGAAAAATTGTCAACCATTTGGATTACTGGTAATCCAAGCATATGCAGTTTTATGTTATCTGTCTTGCTCATAAATTATTAGAGAAGGTTGGGTAGTTCTTTTTACTTCAAAACATTTGAGTGAATTTATATGTTTCTGAGGAAACAAAGAAACATATAAATTTGCGATGATAAAGTTTTGTTTAAAACTCGGATGCCGAAACAACATCCACTACCGAAGTGTCTAAAAAGAACTTACCCTAAACCTTCAATTTCTTTTTCCTGTTTTTCAAATTTAATATTTCTAATCTTAATTCGTCAATAGCAACTGTTTCTCTTTGAGTTTTCATTCGGCTGCTGGTCTTACGAAAACTCAAAAAGTCTTTAACACCTAATTGAGTTAATTTGTATCCATTAGGAGTTAATTCAACTTGTCGTTTATTGGTTAAAATTGTCAATGCAGCTGTTGTTGTTTGAAATGAGTTTACTTCATCCTCCTCTGTTGCATTTCCCACAAGATTTATTAAAGTCCTTTTGGATACTGGTTCTAATAAAAATATGCTAGGCAATAAAAAATTGTGAATCTGTAACAGAGTAATTTTATCTTTTCGTTTACTGCTGCTTTTTTTCATCTTTTTGAGAGATGTGTTTAGTTTATCAACTTCTTTGTCAATTTCGTTTGGGTTAATAAATATCAAAGCATGCTTGTTCGCTTTCTTAACCAATTTAAGGGGTCCCTGATTTATAAAACTTTTGTTTTTCTTATACTTCTCGTCAATAATACAAATGAGCTTATTCCTAACTTTCTCATCGTTTGCAAATGCCCCTAACTCAGTAAATGAACCTGGGCTTTCGGGAATTAATACAACTGCATCAGTACTTTCAGCTAAGAGATTTTCAAGTGAAAGCAAATCTTTGGTTTGAGAACTATACAGCAATTCTTCAAAAATGTCTTCTGGATAAATTATGTCATATTGAATTGAATACCACCAGTTTCTTAGTACTTTATCAATTTTGTAACGTATTTTGTCCTTTTGCGTTAGGTCAGCACCGCACAAAAATATTGTCGTTTTGTAAGTGTTAACAGGTTTAAAAATGTCATCACGAATTTTAATTGACAATTTTTTACATTCAGCTTTTGATATGTCGTCAGTTTGTGTCATGGTCTTGACAATCCCGAGTTCCGTCTGTGTTTATCCGTTCCATAGAAATATGCTCTCTTTCACGAATCATTTTGAATCCTAAAATCTCCAGCGATTTAACTGCCCTCTGTTTTGATGCATCAACCGGGAATTTTGGCATTCCTCTTACACCCCTGCCTCTGCAACAAAAGCTTCAAGAATTGGTGGATCAATTTCAAAAACATCTTCTCCGAAAGATTCAATATGAAAACGAATTGCAGATTTTACATCTGAAAGGGCTTCTTCGTATGTGTCGCCTTGACCAACTACAACGCCCTTTAAACCTAAAGGATAAGCAACATAACCATCCGAATGTTTCTCAACGATAATTTTGTATTGTCTCATAGAATCGTCCTACTTTTCCTAATAACATCATATTTCTCATTGAGGGCGGCTTTCGGATAACACATTACTAAGCAAAATCGGTTCGCTTTTTATACCAAAATTGGCGGGATAGACGCGCATATTCGTCTAATTCCGCTTTTAAAGAATGGTGGGCTAAAGTTGATTACCTTGTAACTAATATTATTTTTGTTGTCAAGGATTTTCTTTTCGGCAAAGATGGGGGATAAAAGGAATAGTTCACCGCAAATGCCTGCCCTCATGGAAATGGGGGACGCAGAGGGCGTAGACAAAGACTTAAAGCAATAAAAGATGGAATGGAAAAAAACAAAGACAAGGAGACAAGGATCGATAACCAGTATTTCTCATCCTTGCCTAATTATCTTGATAACAGGCATTGGTTTTTAAAACTCTGCGTTCTTTGCGTCTTTGCGGTGAGTTAAAACCCTGTTTGTGCGGCTAATTTAGCGGTAGAGGTTGGATAGAACAAGAGCGAAACCCATTACAAACCTGGCATTCATAGATATCATCATTTAATAGGTACAAATATATGTGCCACTTTATATCTCGCAACCTTTTTCTTTTTGAGTATTTCATTAGGTTTAAAGGGCATGTCTTTATCAATGAAATCGAGTTCAGCGCCCTCTGGTATTGTCTCTAAAATATCGGGATTTTCGAGTATTTGTCGTATAAAATCAAATGTCATACCGATATTTCTTTCAGCAAACTCTTTCTTTGTCATGGTTTAGTATAAAAATAGTTCACCGCAAAGACGCAAAGGGCGCGGAGAAAGACCTAAAGCAATAAAACATGGAATGAAAAAAAACAAAGACAAGGGGACGAGGATTGATAGCCAGTATTTCTTATCCTTTCCTAACAACTCAAGGACTTTAAAATGAAGGGTAATGCAGACAACCCCCTCAACACCCCCTTTTCTAAGGGGGATTAATTTAATAACAGGCTTTGATTTTTAAAAACTTTGCGTTCTTTGCGTCTTTGCAACGAAAGAAGTGTTAGCGGTTCAGGGGTAAAATACGCGCTCTAGATATACTCTCATCTATAACTATCAACGCGCCTGCCTCAAGCATAGTCTCGTATTGTTGCAATGCCGCAATGACTAAACTTTCTAAGTGTTTGGGCAATACGTCCTGAGTGCGAATCTGGATAACACTCGGTCCTCCGGCATGAGTGACGGCCAATATTGTTCCAAAATCCAGGTCATGAGTGAATACAACATAGTGATTTTTCTTTGCCTAATCCATAATAGCTCTGTCTGTTGTATGCGGATCGCCAACTTTTGACCAATGTTTGGCTTCCCATCCACTACGTTCAAATACTGATACCCATTGAGGCGATAAATTCATATCAATGAGTAACTTTAGGCTCATGATCTGTTTAATGGTAGTTCTAGTTCTTCAACTCGCCATGCCGCATAAGCCAGCGCCTGGTGTATGTCTTCTTCTTCTAAATATGGATATGCATTCAGGATGTCTGTTATGGAATGACCAGATGCTAATAGCCCTACAACAGTCCCCACCGTGACTCGTAAACCGCGAATACATGGTTTTCCACCCATGACTTCTGGATCGAGGGTAATGCGGGTTAATTGTTTCATGGTTTGCTCTATCCTGTTTATTGGTGTGTAGAGAATTCTTGTTGAATCAGTGACTTGCCACGTTTGGATAAATACTTTACCATAACGACATAAAAAAGGCAAAGAAAGATTTAAAGGGAATTATTAATAAAAATATGGCTCAGACAGCCATTGTCGCTTTCCCTGCCAAGCTGAGAACAGGCATTAGTTTTTTATATATTTGCGTCCCCCATTTCCATGAGGGCAGGCATTTGCGGTGAGCTAAAAATATCAGTTCCTATGCCAGCCCGTATTTCTCAATATTCCTGTCTGCTATCTCCTGTATCTTTTGTATCTCTTCCTTTCCTTTTGGTGACTTGAAGAGATGGGCGAAACGTCCCTGAATCTTGAGGTATTCTTCCACGGGTGTTTTAGGTGTGGTTACTTTTCTCACTTTCGTGACCTTGCCGTTCTCTATTTCGAAAATGGGATAGAGTCCTGTCTGTACCGCTAATTTAGCGACTTGAATGGTAAGCTGTGGCTTTGATCTCCACCCAAGCGGGCATGGGGAGTGGATTTGCATGTATTTTGGACCTGTTATTGACAGCGCCTTCTTTACTTTATTCTCGATATCTTTTGGGAACGCTACGGAGGCCGTTGCAACATAAGGAATACCGTGAGCGGCGGCAATGGAGGGCATGTCTTTTTTGTTGTGCTTATTCCCCCATGAAAGTTCACCGCAAGGGCTGGTGGTAGTCATGCAATCAAAGGGCGTCAAGCCGCTGCGCTGAACGCCGGTATTCATGTATGCCTCGTTGTCATAACAAACATAAAGGATATCATGTCCTCTTTCTAACATACCACTCAGCGCCTGTAAACCGATATCTGCCGTTCCGCCATCACCGCCCTGTGCAATAACCTTTGCCTCGTTTTGTCTGCCCAGCGCCTTTAAGGCTACTTCTACACCTGCGGCCACGGCAGCTGAATTCTCAAACAAAGAGTGGATGAAGGGAACTTCCCATGAGGATTGCGGAAATTTTGTAGTAAATACTTCCAGACATCCCGTGGCGTCAGTTACGATTATATTGGTGCCTGCTGCCCCCAGCACGAGTTTTGCGGCAAGCGCCTCACCGCATCCGGTGCAGGCAGTGTGCCCTGGTGCTAAAAGTGTACATGATTGTTCCTTCGGGGCAGTCAGTGTTGTAGTAGACATGAATTTACTTACCTCCAATTAATGCTTCGTTGAGTCCAACAAATTTTTCTTCAGATGCAGCCTTTGCTGTTTCTTTAATGACCTGATGTATTGTATCTGCGGTGATGTCCCGGCCGCCCAGCCCCAGAATGAATCCATTAATCTTTGGGGTTTTGGGTTTGCCGTAGAATACGCTCTTTATTTCATTTACTAAAATACCGCCATAGCCAAGAGAAACGGCCTTTTCCACTACAGCAATCTCTTTCACATGACTTAAGGCCTTGTAGATTTCATCTTTTGGGAAAGGCCGGTATGAACGGACCTTGAGGACGCCGACTTTTTGTCCCTTTGCCCTGAGTTCATCCACAATATCTTTTATTGTGCCGATAATCGAACCCATTGCTACCAGTACGAGTGAGGCATCTTCCACTTTATAGGTGTCAATAAGGCCACCCTGAAATCTGCCGAATTGATTATGGAAATCTGTTGCTACGTTGCTAATAACCTGTAACGAAGCATGCATTGTTTTCTCAATAAAATAGCGTGTTTCCATGTACCCATCTGGGCCTACCATAGCGCCGAAGGTGAGTGGATTTTTTGGTGTTAGGTAATATTCTGGCTTAAACGGCGGCAAAAATTTGTCTGCCTGTTCCTGGGAAATAAGCTCTACCGGGTCAAATGAATGGGTGAGAACAAATCCATCCATACATATCATGACAGGGAGCATGATGTCTTTGTTTTCAGCAATCTTGAATGCCTGCAAGTGCATATCGCTTGCTTCCTGGTTATCCTCGGCATAGAGTTGAATCCAGCCGCTGTCACGTGCTGTCATAGAATCCTGCTGGTCATTCCAGATATTGATCGGGGCTGATACGGCGCGGTTGACACAGGTCATGACCACGGGAAGTCGCATCCCTGCGATATTGAAAAGCACCTCGATCATGAGCAAAAATCCCTGAGAGGTAGTGGCCGTATATGTCCTTGCCCCTGTAGCACTCGATCCGAGAACTACGGATGCTGCGGAGTGTTCGCTTTCTACATTGACATATTCTGCTTTGACTTCTCCATCAGCCACTAACTCTGAAAGATGTTCTACGATATGAGTCTGTGGTGTGATGGGGTAAGCTGAAATCACGTGTGGCCTGCAGACACCCACGGTTTTGGCTACTGCGATTGAGCCCTCGATAAATGTCGTACTCATTACTTCTCCTCCACTATCATTTCGATGTCACTTGAAGAGCACTCTTCGGCACAAATCCCGCAACCTTTACAGTACGTATAATCAACCGTGTATTTCTTTTTTTCTATCATGGTAACACAACCTTCGGGACAATAGATTTTACAAAGGCCACAGCCAATACATTTTACCTGATGAAATATTGGTTTATAATTCCTCCAGCTCCCTGTTTGATTTGCCTTGCTAGAACCGGCCTTCGCAATAGCGCCTAAATCTAATCTCATAATGACTCCTTTTTGATAAAATCAAACGCCTTTAGTACGGCGGCGATATTTTTTTCTCCGACCGAACCCGGAAACTTATGCTGAATTGCCTTCCTAATACCATCTAAGCTGATTTCCCCTGTGGCTGCAGCAAACGCACCGAGCAGGGTGGTGTTCATAATGGGTCGTCCAATCACTTCCATGGCGATTTCCATAGCAGGGATAGTTTTTACTCTAATCTTCGTATTTATACCCAGCTCTGCAGCTTTTTTCTTGGAGTTAATCAGCAATAACCCCTCCTCATGTAACCCGTCCAATACATTAATGACTTCCAATAAAGTAGGGTCTTGTACAATAACGTAATTAGGTTTGTACACCTGGCTTCGTATACGGATAGGTTTATCACTGATCCTTACAAATGCCTGAACAGGCGCGCCCATTCTTTCTGATCCAAACGATGGAAATGCCTGGGCATATTTCCCGTCGCTGTGGGCTGCAAATCCCAATAACTCTGCCGCTGTTACAGAGCCCTGCCCCCCGCGTCCATGAACTCTTATTTCAATCAATGATACATACCTCCTATCTGCGTAATTATTTTTAACTTATTATTTTGTCTTATTTTTAGTTACAACCTGATACGTTATGGTATACTTCTCAAAATTACCCGCGCCGGACTTCCGTCACAATCCTTTATTTTTAGCGGCAATGCAACTAGCTCGTAGTCTCCTGCTTCTACATTGCTCAAATCGAGTCCTTCGATAAGGACGACGCCATTTCTCAAAAATATGTGATGGGTGTCGGCAGGTTTATTTCCAAATTTTTCAACGGAAAGATAATCTATTCCTACAACCTTTACACCGCTGTCTACCAAATGCCGGGCAGCCTCTTTTGTAATATAAACAAAGTCTTTTTTAAATTCCGGAAGTTTCCAAAAGGTAGAGTTAATGGTCTTAAAAATAACCCTTTCCCTGTTTTTTAATTTTAATGGTTTTATATCCTCTAAATCAATCTTTTCTTTGTTTTTTACATCAAATACCGTTGCACTTCCTACGAGACAATCTAAAGGGATTTGATCGATTTTGATACCGTTTTCCTCAAAATGATAGGGAGCATCAATATGAGTTCCGCAATGCGAGCCGAATTTTAATTCGGATACATTACAGGAATTGCCTTGAGAAATCAAGCGTGATTTTCGAATGGATACCGTCGGATCGGAAGGCCATGTGATGAGTTTATCTGATATGGTAAGAGTAACATCGTAGACGTTCATTTCTCAGAAACAACTTCGCAAATGGTCGGAAGGGATGAATCGTATAACTGACAGGCGTTACATAAACATAGAGTTATCATTTTTAGCGCATAAACTGGAAGTCATCGGGAGGTGAGTGTAGCGGCAAATCGCAGCATTTCGTTTTTACTGATATCTGAGGTAAGGCAATAGGTTGAACCGTCTTCTTCCCATATTACGGCATTAAATCCACGGCAATTTCCCAGGTAAAATTCTTTGGGACCCAATTGCGTTCTTTCAAGGTTTCTGATGGGTAAATTGTTATTGCGTATAATTTGGAGGGAAAGCTTATTGCCTCCCTTGTCGAAAATTACACAGGGACTACTTGTTCCACAGAATTTTACCGGTATACCGCCTACGATACTGACTCGTTCTGCGTTGAGCACAGGAGATGAATTGCTTAGATTGGTATTTATCGTATTTCCGAGATATTTATTAATATTGCCCACAACCGAGGTTTTTTCATTAAATACCAGATTATCATTTACTGCTACAACGTGATTTTTGACGGCATTATCGACAATAGAGGTGGAATCGTTATTATAATTATAATAATTGGCGTAATAAAAAACGCCGCCTGCTATCAAAAGGAGAAGGGAAGCTGCTATTGCATAGAAACGAGGTGAAAATAGTGTTTGTGTTACTTTTTGTTCAGAAATGGCTTGAATATCTTTATTTCCCGGTATTTCTGTATCAACGGAATGGAGACTTTCTACTATCTTACTATGGAGGTATGCAGGAGCTGTGGTATTAATACAATATGCCTTTACTAATGATCGAACGCCCTTTTCGAATTCGTATCTTTGACGGCATTCAAAACAGTTGTCAAGGTGCTCTTTGATGATCGGATATTGAGATTTATCAATTTCCTTATCCATGAACTCGTAAAGGTGTTTAATTGCTTCAACGCAAACCATCATTTCCCCCTCTTAATAAAACCCCTGTCTTTTGCATATTCCCATAGACTTTTTTGGAGCAACTTTCTGCCCCTGTTCAGTCTTGATTTTACTGTTCCAATCGGCACGTTTGTAATTTCTGCAATATCACTATAGGATAATTCTTCCACATCTGATAGCAAGATAGCTTCTTTGTATTCAATCGGCAAGCTATCTATTGCGCGTTTAACATCGTCTTCCATTAAGTTGCCAAGTTCGTTATATTTACTTTCTAAAGTGTCTGTTAATTCCCCGGAATCGCTTTCCTGTTTATAAGATAAATTTGAATTAACCGATTCGACATCTTCGTAAAAAACTTCACCCGGTAAATTAACCGCTTTCCTATACTTATTTATAAAGGTATTCCGAAGGATTTTAAAGAGCCATGCCTTAATGTTTGTCCCTTTTTGGAAAGTATCAAAAAATCGGTATGCCTTTAAGTAAGTTTCCTGGACCAGGTCTTCAGCCTCTTCCTTATTGAATACCAGTCGTATTGCCATGCTATAGAGGGAATTGATATGTTCCATAGCAATATCTTCAAATTCTTTCCTTCTGTTGTTTTCTTCCCTCATCGTTAGCAATTTCCTGGTTTATGAAACAATAAAATAGAGAATAAGGTTCCTGATTATTTAAAAATATTATATAAATTTGAATATGTTAATTCAACAAAATATAGCGTTTATGAAAGGAGGAAAACTTTTGATTGTGTAAATCTGATAGATAAGCGAGTAACGGAAGTGCTTGTAAAGATAAGAATTAAGGCTCCACCGCAATGCCGTGGGAGACTATCTTTTGGACCCGTATTTCACGGTGGTCTACCCCATGATAGCCTTGTACCTTTCTTCATTGAGAATTGTACGCCTACTAGCAAAGACGGGTTCCCAAAATGTTGTTATAGGTCCTTAAAAATAATGCCTCGAAACACGCGCATGGCAGAGCCTAAATTAAGAGTGGGGGTATAATAGCAATTTCTTTGTTCCTACGCAAGCAAAAAAACGGTATTGAAATGGATTTTCTTGACATACTATATTGATAAGGTTAACATAGCCAACATGAAACTCGGAGCAAGTTATTTTGCAAATCGAATATTACGCCATGTTCGAGAAGACATGAAAAAGATGATTGACGATGGATGTAATTTCGTCGTTCACACCATGAGTGAACATGATATTACATACCATTCCGGGACGATGGTCGATATTGTGAAGGCGAGTCGCGATGTTGGCCTGGAGGTCTTCCTTGATCCGTGGGGTGTGGGGCGTGTATTTGGCGGGGAATCATTTTCAACCTTTGTAAAGACGTATCCCAATTGCAGACAGCGATTAAATTTTACTGAGGGTGAGATGAAAGTATATAAGGCATGTTTGAATTCGAAAACTTTCCGGGATAAAATGACCTCATGGATTGAACTCGCAGCAGAAACAGGCGCGGAAGGTGTTTTTTGGGATGAACCGCATCTGTTTTTTGGCGAGTTTACTCCCCTGTTTGGAGGTAAAAAGAGGGATATCTGGGGATGCACCTGCGAAGTGTGTAAGGATATTTTCAAAGCGGGATACGGCTATGAGATGCCTCCTGATTTTACGGATGACGTGAAGGCATTTCGTCAGATGACGATTGTTAACTTCCTCGAGTACCTTGCAAATGAGGCAACAAAGAAGGGACTGAAGAATTCGGTATGTTTATTTCCAACTACCGATCCGAGATACGGTATCTATGAATGGGAAAAGGTCGCTATGATTAAGAGTATGGATGTCTTTGGAAGCGACCCTTATTGGTATGCCTATAAACAGGACGTGACGGAATTCGTCCGGAATGTGTCCAACGAAGTCCTTGCACTTTCTAAAAAATATAATAAAGAACCTCAAATCTGGATCCAGGGCTATAGGGTCCCGGCAAATAGAGAAGCGGAAATTGTTACAGCTGTGGATGTGGCTTATGACGCAGGGATTCGGAATATTGCCACGTGGAGCTTTGAAGGGACAGATTGTATGACGTATGTCCGGTCTGAACGTCCTGAGATTGTTTGGCAGAATGTTCGCAATGTCTATTTGAAATATAAGAATAAATAATTTTAGGCACGAATGAAAATAAAAAATATTGCAGACCAATCCTTGCAAAACCAGTCAATCAGCCGTGATGATGCCCTCTTTCTTATGCGAATTAATGGAGACGAAGTTTATGATTTGTTTTATTGGGCGAATCAAATACGCTTAAAATATTTTGGTCATCATGTAAAGGCATGTTCCATTGTTAGCGCAAAACAGGGACGATGCACGGAAGACTGTAGTTTTTGTTCTCAATCCTCACGTTACCACACCGGCATTGAGGAGTTTCCACTCATTGATACAAACAGGATACTTGATATTGCTAAATGTGCTGAACAAACGGGAGCCAATTCCATTGGTATTGTTACCAGTGGATATAGTATAAGTAAATCAGCCGATCTCGATAAAATTTGCAGGGCAATAAAAGCAGTAGTTACTGGCTCATGTATCCATCCGCACGGCTCGTTCGGAATATTGACAAAAGAAATGGCCTTGTCTTTGGTAAAATGCGGGCTAAAAAGACTTAATCATAACCTGGAAACATCTGAAAGGTTTTTCCCCAATATTTGTTCAACACATACGTTTCGTGATAGGGTAAATACCATTTGTGTCGCAAAAGAAGTTGGATTGGAAATATGCAGTGGCGCAATTTTTGGCATTGGGGAAGCGGTAGAGGACCGTATTGACCTTGCATTCACCTTGAAAAATTTGGATGTCGATGTCGTTCCTCTTAATTTCTTACATCCTGTTTCCGGTACACCATTGGAAAGCAGTATTCCCTTGCCGCCTATGGAAGCATTAAAAATTATTTCTGTATTCAGATTTATTTTGCCTGATAAAGAAATTAAGATTGCAGGCGGCCGGGAAAAAAATCTTCGGGATTTGCAATCATGGATGTTTTATGCGGGCGCCAATAGCACGATGATTGGAAATTATCTGACCACAACGGGAAGAAAGATTGAAGATGATTTGGAAATGATAAAGGACCTCCATTTGGAACTACAAACATCATAACACGAACGAGTCGGAAGAGTCCTTGAACGGGAATTTACGATTTTAGATTTACGATTTGGGATTTAATAAAATTGTAAATCGTAAATCGTAAATCGTAAATTTTTGCTAAAAGTGTCAAAATATTTTTTGTAAGCACCTAAGAGGATAGTTTTTTAGGGTTTATTTTGAAAATAATGTCTTTATTATAGCTATTTAATATTCTGTAGGTAATAAAGTAGGTAAGAGGTTTTACAGGATTAAATATCTGGTCAAAAACCAAATGTATCGCAAACCCCAAGGTCGTAAAAGCTAAAAGGTAATTAAAATGTGTAAGAAAACATAAAAATATCAGTCCAAATAAAAGCTCATAACTGTGGAGGTATAAATAAGCCTTTTTTATTTCCCCATTATCGAATGCATTGACAAATCTTTTAATGTTAAAACCTTTACCAACATTTTTATAAAAATCCCATATATGATCGACGTCCACCAGCCACCCAACCAGGAAACATGCAATACTGGGGGTAATTGTTTTTGTTGTTAGAAATACAGTTGCACCCGTAATAATTGATGCGGCCAAATGACAGATAGGTTTCATACAATGTCCTTATAGAAGAAATAAAGAAATAATCATTTGCGTTTTTGAAATGTTTTTCTCATGAACTGAATAGATTTAACTATAAACCCAAAGAACACGATGAAAATAATTAAAAGGGATCCACATATGGTAAGAAGATATATCAGCAGTGTGTAAGTTGCTGTATAAAAATTTGCAAGAGGATTGCTTATAATAAACGCAGTAAAAGCTGATAACGCCAGAAGAAATGTGAATGCTGATATGCTCCTGGCAGTAAATAATTTCCTCCTGTGTTTACGCCTTCTCGAGGTTTTGTGAATAGTATCCATATAACAGTTTTTATAAGCTGTAGTTTATAAAATGTGTTTTAAAAAATCATTATAAACAACGATATAATATAAAATCAAGGAAACGTCTATTCGATGGGGCTAGATTTTATTTTAGACGAATTGAAGTTACTGAGAGAGCAGGCATTGATGCGTGAATATAGAACCATTGAAAGCGCCCAAGGTTCCTACATTCAAATAGAAGGTAAATCCTATCTTTCGTTCTGTTCAAACAACTACCTCGGACTTGCCGACCACCCAAGGATAAAACAAGCTGCCATTGCAGCCATTAACCAATACGGATGGGGCACAGGCGCATCTCGATTGGTTGCCGGGAATATGATACTTCACCAGGAACTTGAAAAGAAGATTGCAGAGTTCAAAGGCACAGAGGCTGCACTGCTGTTTCCTACTGGTTATATGGCCAATGTGGGCGCTATATGTGCCCTTGTCGGGAGGGAAGACATAGTCATTGGAGATAAATTGAACCATGCAAGCATTATCGATGGCTGTCGTCAATCAGGTGCGACATTCCGTGTTTATCCACACAATGATGTAAGTCAATTAGAATCTTTGTTACAGAGATCTTCAAAGCATCGGAGAAGGTTGGTGGTTACTGATAGTGTATTTAGTATGGACGGTGATACTGCTCCGTTGCCAGAAATTGTAGAAATTACCCAAAAATATGATGCCATACTCATGGTTGACGATGCCCATGCCATGGGGGTATTTGGTCAACATGGGAAAGGCATGATCGAAGACTATGGACTTGAAGGAAAGATTGATATTATCATGGGGTCATTGAGCAAGGCGATTGGAAGCATCGGTGGGTTTATTGCCGGGAATAAGGATCTCATAGATTTTTTTAAAAATAAGGCACGATCTTTTATTTATACAACAGCGCTGCCGCCCGCGGCATGTGCCGCATCTCTGGCGGGACTGACGCTTATCCAGGAAGATACAACCCTTATCGATAAGCTATGGGACAATATACGATATTTGAGGTCTCAACTTTCAAAATTTATAAGCAATATTTCTGGAGAAAGTCCTATCATTCCCATTATTATTGGATCATCGGAAGATGCGCTTAATGTATCCACACGACTTTATGAAAATGGTATCTTGATCCCTGCAATTCGCCCCCCTACCGTACCTTTAGGTACAAGCCGATTACGCATTTCATTAATGGCTACCCATAGCAAAGAGGATATAAACAGGTTAATAGATACATTGAAGAACATTGGGGTGTTAACTCATGGAAATGCAAAACATGTTAAGGAAGGTTATGCACAGACCGACGTGGGTTGAAATTGACTTAAATGCCCTGCGGCATAATTTGTTGGCAATAAGGAAATGGGTTGGACCACAGATAAAAATTCTGGGTATTGTCAAGGCTGATGCCTATGGCCATGGAGACTATGAGGTTAGCAGGGTTTTGTTAAACAATGGTGTTGAAATGCTCGGTATCGCCATCCTTGAAGAAGGAATTCAATTAAGGGATAAAGGTATAAAAGCGCCATTATTGCTTCTCGGAGGCATCTTTGAAGAGCAAATTGATACGGTTATCCAATATGGCTTAACACCTACGGTTTATGATTTGAAGCTTGCTGAAGTATTATCAAAAAGGGCATATTATTTTAATACGATTATGAAAGTTCATGTGTATGTGGACACCGGCATGGGTAGTATTGGTGTAAAACATGACAAGGCCGTAGAGTTTGTAAAATTTGCAAAAAATCTGAAAAACCTTCTCATTGATGGCATATACACACACTGTTCATCTTCTGATGAGAAGGATTTAGCATTTACAAATTTACAGATAAAAAGATTTAGAGACGTACTTGATGCTCTGGATGCGTCAAAGGCGTGTATTTCATTAAGGCACATGGCAAATAGCGGGGCAATTCTGGGTTATCTTGAAGCTTATTTTAATATGGTTAGACCCGGTCTGTCGCTGTATGGATTATATCCCTCAGAGGATGTTTCAAGAGATATAGGCATCAGACCTGTTATGAGCTTTAAGACGAGGGTTATTCACATTAAAGATATGGAATCGGGAGATGTTGTAGGCTACGGCAGGACATACAGGATTACTAAACCCACCCGTGTCGCAACCCTTCCTTTGGGATACGATGATGGATATAATCGATTACTTTCGAATCAAGGAGAAGTCCTTATAAGAGGCAAGAAGGCATCTATTATCGGGCGGGTTTGTATGGATCAATGTTTTGTAGACGTAACCAACATAAAAGATGTTTCTGTTGGAGATGAAGTCGTATTGTATGGCAGGCAGGCACAAGAGTCAATACCGATAGAATCTATTGCCAAACAGCTAAACACCATTCCTTATGAGGTTACTTGTAATATAAGTAAACGTGTGCCAAGAATCTATACCAACAAAGAAGACTAATAAAAATGTGGAGCCTTTCAATTTTGAATGATTTATAGGCACAAGCAAATTTAATCACTGGTATTTAACTCAATCCTAATTTATCCATCTTGTATCTTAATATTCGTCTCGTTGTCTTCAGGATCTGCGCGGCTCTGGTTTGTATGCCATCTGCTTTTTGAAGGGCTTTTTCTATAACTTCTCTTTCCGTGCGTGAGACTATTTCGTCAAGTGATCCAGCATCCAATAATTCAAGTAAGCCGTTAGAATTGTATGAGGTATGATGATTATCCCCACTTTTGATTTCCACGGGAAGGTGTTCTTCGAGAATGGTATCGCTATCTCCATACAGGGTAAGTATCCTTTCGAGTACGTTTTTAAGTTCTCTAATATTTCCTGGCCAATAATAGTTTTCAAACAGTTTCATTACGGTTGGCTGAATCTTTTTGGTTTTAGAGTAAAGTTCTTCTTTATACTTTTGAAAATAATGCTTTACGAGGAAAGGAATATCTTCTCTCCTGTTTCTTAGAGCAGGCACGTCTAACGGAACGACATTTATCCTGTAATACAAATCTTCACGGAACGTCCCTTTAGTTATTGCGGTTTTAAGGTTAATATTGGTACTCGCAATTAGCCGAACATCAATACTGATTGTTTTAGTTCCACCTACGCGGACGAACTCGTATTCCTGCAAAACCCGCAAAAGTTTAGCTTGATTGGACAAACTCATTTCACTGATTTCATCCAAAAATACAGTGCCACCATTTGCCAGTTCGAAACGTCCGATTTTTTTGTCAGTTGCATTTGTAAATGACCCCTTTTCGTGGCCGAATAATTCACTTTCTAACAAGTTATCAGGAAGATTAGGACAACTCACGGCAACAAAAGGCTTATTCTTTCTTGGACTCTGTAAATGAATTGCCCTTGCAATAAGTTCTTTTCCTGTGCCGCTTTCACCCGTAATTAATACAGGCGAATCTCCTTTCGCCACTCTGATAATTGTATCAAATATCTGTCTCATGGCAGGGCTTTGTCCGACAATGTTGTTGAATTCAAAATTTTTGTTTAATTCTGATCGAAGATATGCCACCTCATGCGCAAGTTCTCCCGAGCGGAGGGTTTTGTCGATGACAAGTTTAATTTCCTCCACATCAAATGGTTTGATAATGTAATCAGAGGCGCCTAATTTCATGGCTTCAATAGCTGTTTTCACTGCTTTTATGGCAGTAACCATTATGACCTCAACATCGTTGTTTATTTTTCTTATTTCACTTAAAACCTCCAGTCCAGACATTCCCGGTAACATAATATCGAGAATCACCAGATTAACACATTCATTACGAAGGATTTCTAATGCCTTTAAACCGTCAATAGCAGTAAGGACTCTGTAGTCTTCTTTTAATATCATTCTAAACGATTCAAGAATACTTAACTCATCATCAACTACTAAGATAGTTCTCATAGTATTTGACACCTCACGTTAATGGAAGTGCTCGATTAGGTATTGCCGTATTTTCACTATTTATGTGAAACTCAATTTGATAAGCAAAAAACCTTCCGAAAATTTAGGCAAATTATCCTTTTCTGCAATCAATTTTAAATTTTCATTTATAACTTACTTTTACATATAAACTTACTCTTGTTTACACTCGTAATTTTAACTAAAAATTGTTCTATAAACAAAATTACCTAATAACAAATTATGAACAAATTTGTGCAATAGTGCAAATGTGTTTTTAAATTTATAATGATTTGTATTTATCATGTAAAAGTTTTGTTATCGCGTTCGGGATAAGCTCTCCCACAGCATGTCCATCAATCTTTGAAACGGGCATAATTTCCATAAGGGAGTTGGTAATGAAAACTTCGTTTGCCCCAAGGATCCTTTCCACTCCGAAAAGCTCCTCAGAGGCATGAATACCGTTTTCCTTGCACAACTCCAGGACAATCTTCCGTGTAATACCCGGTAGTACATTGGCCTTCAGAGAGGGGGTAATAACGGCGCTCTTCTCAACAACAAAAATATTACTAACGGCGCATTCGGCGATATAATTGTCTGTGTTCAGAATGAGTGCATCGTGAGCGCCCTTTTCAGACGCCTCTCTTTTAATAAGATAATTGGTTAAAAAGTTGAGTGTCTTGTGACATGAGATGGGACAGGTAGTGCTCCTGCGAATATGAGAAGTGATAAGCGACACACCTGTTTTATACAGTGATGCTGGATAGGCGGCAAGCGGTTTTGCATGGATAACAAAGGTGGGAATACATGTACCCGTTGAAATGAGTCCATTAACTCCAAGTCCTCGAGACAATGTCATACGGATATAGGCATCTTGTAAATTATTCGCGGCAAGGAGTTGTTCAATAATCTGTCGTATTTGTTGAGATGTATAACGAAAAGGAATGTCAAAATAGTGCGCGGAATTTGAGATACGGGCAACATGGTCTTCAAGCCGGAAAGGGGTTTTACCGTATGTTCTCAGAGTTTCAAATAATCCATCCCCATACAGAAAGCCTCGATCCAGGGTGCTTAAGAGCCCTTCCGTATCTTTGACGATTTTATGATTTAAGAAGATGAGATTGGGCATGGTTTTAGTGAATCAATAAGGGCCTTGGCCTTGTGCATCGTCTCTTCGTATTCATCTTCTTCATTGGAGTCGGCCACAATGCCGCTTCCAACCTGGAAGTATACCGTTTTATCCTTTGTAATGAAGGTGCGTATAGCGATATTCAGGTCTGCATCGCCATTAAATCCGATATACCCTATAGCGCCCGTATAAACGCTTCTCTGGGTGGGTTCGAGTTCATCGATGATCTGCATGGCGCGAATCTTTGGCGCCCCCGTAATTGAGCCGCCAGGGAATGTGGCCTTGAGTAAGTCGATTAAATCATACCGTTCGTGGATATCCCCTTCAATGGTAGAAACCAGGTGATATACGGTTGGGTAGGTTTCTAAAACCTTTCTTTCTGTGACCTTTACGGAACCATAATCGCACACACGTCCGAGATCATTTCGTTCCAGGTCGATAATCATGGTGAGTTCTGCATCGTCCTTTGGACTGGAGAGCAATTCCTGTTTCATAATCTCGTCTGTCTTCGCATCCTTGCCACGCGGCCGCGTACCTTTGATTGGGCGAGTCTGGACATGTTTTGCATGCACATTGAGAAATCGTTCCGGTGAGGAACTGATAATGGCAACATCGTCAAAGTTCAAGTAACATGAAAAAGGCGCCGGATTTACCGAACGCAATATTCTATAGAGTTCATAAGGAGGTATATCAAGATGCGTTTCCATTCGGTGAGAAAGATTGACCTGATATACATCGCCTGCCGAGATATAGTCCTTGATATGCCTGATTGCGTTCAAATAGTGTTCTTTTGTGAAATTAAACCGCAGCGTGGTTTCAGTTGTCTTCGGATTGGGCGTATGATACGTCGTTTCATATACACTATCGGATTTTCTGCACAGTACCTCAACTGCCTGTTTCATCCTGTCTTCCAGGGCGCTGTCTAAACCGAAATCTACCCCGATTACATGACACTTTTCCAGAAGATTATCGTAAGAAATGACGGTGTCATAAAACCCCATATACATATCCGGGAGTCCAATATCATCAATGGCATTGCTTGGTAATCTTTCAATAAAATGGCACAAATCATAACCAAAATATCCTACCACACCGCATTGAAAGGGAATTGAATCGTTTGTGTTTTTTAAAGAAAACTGCTTTAATAATTCCCGAAGATGTTCAAAGGGATTCCCTTCGATTTCAAGGACGCCATCTTTATCGGTTAGGGTGATTTTGCGGTGTTTCGTTTTCATTGTTAAGAAGGGCTGAAAACCCAGAAAAGAATATCTCGAAATCCCTCTTATGGGCAAGGCGCTGTCGAGAAAAAACAAATTTTTTTGAGGAATAAAACGGCAAAAAGCTTCCAAGGGGGAACAGACGTCCTTTACTTCGCGTATAAGAATTTCGCCTCCTATGCACTTGTTTAAGTCCATGTTACCAGCCTTTTCACCAATCCGTTTTTCCTGTACTCGATACCTTCGCCTGTAACCCGCAATCCCGTGCTTCGTTCCAGTATATTTCGAAGCCTCCGCAGGGTTTTCCCTATAATTCCTGCATTGGCAGACATGATAATGTTACTCCATTCCAGGAGTTTTTCAAGGTTATTTTCAATCGTGAAGTATGGCGCCGGTCTGTCGGTAAGCCAGAAATCGTCAGTTACCAATCCCTTTTGTTTTGCCAGTTCGTAAAGCTCCGTACCAGGAAACACCATAGCCTCTGAAACCGAAACAAAGTCAGGACGTACCGTTTCTATCATCCTTGTCGTATCACGTACTGTATGGTCGTCTTCGCCCGGATTGCCCACCATCAGAAGCATCTTGGTTTTCATGCCCATTTGCTTTGTGAGTTTAATGGCGTGTTCAATTTGTTCCGGTGTGGTCTTTTTCTTGATGGCCTTGAGCACCGTTTCTGAGGCGGATTCTACCCCAAAAGAGATGCAATAACACCCCGACTTAATCATCCATTCAAGCATGTCTTCCCAGATGAAATTCACGCGAGTTTCACAGTCCCAGACGATATCCAATTTCCTATCTATGATTTCTTTGCAGAGTTCAATAACCCGGTTCTTATTGACGGTAAAGATATCATCCGCAAAATTAAAGAAACCACATCCAAAATTTTTGGTCAGGAACTCCATCTCGTCTACGACGTTTTTTGCAGTTCTGGTTCTCCATTTTTGCCAGAAAAATGGTGTTGAACAAAACTGGCAACTCCCCACACATCCACGTGTGGAAATAATCGGGACAAATCTCAGGTTTTCAAGCTGCTTGCCGTTCCATGTCCCTTTGAGTATTTCATATCCCCCCGTATACCTGTTAAAGTCGAAATATTTATATGCAGGAAACGGTATATCATCCATGTTATGAATCAGTTGTCTGGGCGGTGTTTTTATCGTTTTGCCCTGATGTTTATATGCTATTCCGTGGACATCTTCCCAAGCCCTTTTTCCCTCCAGGCATATCATCAGTTCTTTTATTGTCTCTTCGCCTTCGCCAAGGACGATAATGTCTACCGGCCAGTGTTCGAGTACCTGTTCATACATAATGGTAGGATGGATTCCACCCATAATTACCGTACAATCTTTGTTCACTGTTTTAGAAAGCTTTGCTACCTCTAACGGACTTGCCCGTTGTTCTGTCAGGCAGGTAATGCCAACAACATTGGGCTGCTCTTTTTCCAGTGTCTGCCTTACTTTTTCCCAGGAATAATCGAACATGTCGATTGCCTTCACGTCAAATCCATGTTTCTCTAATGTAGAGGCCAGATAGGCAATGCCCAGTGGGGGACCGTAAGGCAATATGAAGGGCTTGCCGTATTTGCGCTGGTCATACATGGGTGGGTTAATGAGGAGCGTTTTCATCTATCGGGACCTTATTTTTTTGTTTTCATTCTTCGGGGATTTTTTTAGTTACGGAACTGTGCTCAAGAAAAATAACAGCGATTGATTTGTCACTAATTAACCAATCTTACTCACGAATCAGCCCCTTTCAGTTTTTTGAGAAACTCAATAAACACTTCTTCTTTTATTCGGTATCCTTTTTCGAGCAATTCAAATGATAAGGCTTCGAGTGTTGTTCCATCAATATTACCCATTTTATATGAATCCCACAATATGCCAAGTGTGCCTTTTGGATAAAGCCCGTTAAGCTTAGCAACAGTTCTGGCCTTTGCTTCATCTATGAAAACTTTTTCAATTTTCTCTCTAATCGCAAGACTTATCACCGCCTTTTCTCCGTCGCCAAGAAAATCAGGCATATCTTTTAGAAGGGCAACTTTGGTAGAAATATATTCGTGCTGTTTCAGATAGTTTATTATCAGTTTTGCATCTTCTTTTTTTCTCTGAAACCCTTTACGGATTTCAGATTCTACCTGTGCTGGGATATGAAGGACGCACGTATCGAGAAGATTGAGTCGTTTGATTTTGGCAAGGAATATTAAGGGTGATGCATTGCATACAACGTCCTGCATTTATTTCAAATCCTCTGCAAGGTTCTCTCTTGAGTAGTCTATATGTATATCTGCTTTTCTCAATTTCTCTATCATCTCCCATATGTCTAGAGAAAGCTTTTCTGCGGCCTTTTGAAGGGTTATCTTGCGTTCCCGGTAAAGCTCGAGCACATTTTTTTCACTTAATACATCAAGTCCTTGATTTACCGCCTGTATGATAAGATCATTAACTTTCATCCCATGAGCCTTGGATACTTTTTTAGCTTTTTTATATAAATCTTCGTTTAGTTTGACAACTTTCATTGTTTATCTCCTTAAAATTCATCTATTCCAATTTTCACTTTCTGATGACTAAAGATCAAATAGAAAAATGAGATTTTTTGGTTAACATTTTATTCGATTTGTTCGAAGGAAATAGGATTTACTTCAGGATAAATATCCTTGAATTTTACTGCATCATTAACAAATAGAATAGCTACTCATACGTATCATTTGTGTTTATTGGTTTAAATTCGTGGCTGAACTACTATCTCTTAACCGATTTGCCAGTTCTTGTTCTATCTTTGCCTCGCCAGGCATATTGATTTCGTAATATAACTTCGCCAGATTTTGGTGATATATTGGGTTATTTGGGTCAAATGAAATTGCCTTGTTAAATTCTTCAATGGCCAGGTCAACCTGCTTATTTTTAAACAATATAATTCCCAAATTATTATGACTTTCACTGTATTTAGGATCAATACGTAAGGCATTCTGGTATTCTCGCATTGCATCATCATACATCCCTTTGGTATCATAAACAAGACCAAGATTGTGATGTGTTATTGGATATTTATACTGAATTTCGGATGCCTTTAATAGAGCAATATTGTACTCTCTCATTGCTTCATCAATCTTTCCATTCAGAAAATATTGCTTTCCCAGATTATTATGAGCATTAAAACTGCATGACGTGTTACCCACTGCATAAGACCATAAGGTTGTTCGGTCAAACCAAATCCTGTTGTGCCTTATGGTATGAGCAAGGGAGAGGATGAATATGGCGGCAAAACAACCATTCACAAAAGGGTGATATGCCTTTGGAACACGTGCATGAATTTTAAGCATCAGTATCCCCGCAAACAGGCAAAAACCGAACGAAGGGAGATACAGATACCTTTCTGCCATGATATTGCCGATCGGGATAATATTCATAACCGGTATCAATGTGATAAATATCCAGAGAATCGAAAAGGTTATTTCCTTTTGCCTGCGATAAAGCCTTACCACAAGAAATGCGATACATACCAGCAGTGCGAGGGATATGAGAAAAGGGGAGTTGATGGGTGTGGTTTCAAAAGTAACGTGATAATCCGGATTGAGAACGGTCGGGAAGAACCAGAGCTTTATATACGAGGCAATGACTTTTGTCATGGTAAGGAAATTAGTTACCAGACTGTTCCCCGGATAAGCAACGTGTTCGATGGTACTCTTAAAGAATACCAGTCTGAGGAGCATATAACCGATACTCATCAATATGAACCCCGGATAATACCTTAAAATTCTTGTTTTCACAGGTAGGGGCTGAAGATTTTCAGCCCCTACATAGGGTACGTTCTTAAGACTTTTTTGACCGCCCCAAAAATGTTTCACATCATCTTGATGAACATGAATTGGCAAGTTGCCTGGCTCCCTCCTCCCCCTTGATGGGGGAGGGTTAGGGTGGGGGTGAGATATTCTGACCCTTGATTGCAGAAAAAACCAGTCTAAAACAAAAATAATGAGTGGCAGTGAAATGGCCATTTCTTTTGAAAACAGAGACAGGAAATAGGTAAGGAGCGAAATGATATAGCAGATTTTTTTATATTTTGAAGTGTAGAGTTTTACATAAAAGAATAAGGCGAGCAGAAAAAAAGTAGCGCACAGCAGGTCTTCCCGAAAACCCACGGAATTCACGGTCTCTGTAAGTATGGGATGTGTGCTGAAAAATAAACATGATATTACGGTAAGATTAAACCTCCTGGTTATTTTAAATAGTAAAAGGTACACGATAAAGGTATTGAGCGTGTGAAGTATCAGATTAGTCAGGTGAAATCCAAATGAGTTGAGACCCCATAGAGCGTAATCCGTGAAATATGACGCAGTGACAAGCGGACGGTAACTGAGTTCCCCAGAAATTTCAAAATAATCGCAGTTAAAAAGTGCCGGAAAATGCTTCCAATCCTTTATGTATGGGTTGTTTGTAATGACCCTGAAATCGTCGAACACAAATTGATGGTGAAGGGTGTTCAGGTACGCAAGAAATGAAATCAGGGATACCAGAACAGGCAGGAAAATACGGGGTGTTTTAATTAAAAGATGTGAGTTATTCGGCACATTTATTTACAATTTCATGCCTAATGATTTAATCATAGTAGCCAGAAGAACACTCATATTTATTTGACGAAGAAATCTTCAATACATAAAAGGAGTTAAATCACAGCGTCTTAGAATACGTCTTAAAGGTGCTATAAAATATCAAAATTGAAGATAATAGTAATAACTGGGTGACTACGTAAGATGTTTTAACTAAAAGCTAAGTCAGTAAAGATTGAATTAAAAAAATAACGTCTAAAAAGAAGCATAAGTTCTATTTGAACATTTTATCCCAATATTTCCCAAAGAAAAATAATCCTATTCCTACTACGATAGAAATAATAGAAGTATAATAAATAGTTTTTCTAAAAGCGGATTTGTCCTGGACAATTTTATCTGCTCTAATAATTTCTTCTTTAAGTTCACGGTTTAATTGTTTTGCTTGTTCATAAGCTCGATCAAAAGCCTTACATCCCTCTTCCCACTGTGGTACCCAATCATTTGCGGATTTGGCCCTGCGACCATCTTGCATTAAAGTATTTATTGTTTGTATTCGAAGTTCTACATCATCTACACTTAAAGGAGGGGGATTTAATTTGTAAATTATAGGAAGAACAGTATCCTGATAATTTGTATAGTTATCTTGGAGAAGTTTTATTTCCTTTTTCGAAGCAAGTTCATAAGGCTCTATTATTGCCCTTCTGAGATGTTCTTCAATTGTGGCTAACTGTTTTACCTTAAATTCATGCGGTTTATCCCAGTTCTCGAACACAGTACGAAGGTGAGAAATGGTATCTCTTATATTGTTTAATGCTTGTGCTGACTTAGAACCAGACCTCTCCTCACATAGAATATTTGCGCGTTCTACATCTGGATACTTATCCTTTATTAGATAAAATATTCTTTGTAGTATATCCTTATTTTCAGTGGAGAGGTTATCGAAAATGCCAAAATTGTTCATTCACTATTTAAATTTAGACAAAAATCCATCGACGGTGCTTCTCAATTTCTCAATTTCATCTTCAGTTGGATATTCAAGATATTCGTCTAACGATCCCCCATACTCGCTAGTTTTATCCCAACCTAAAGCATTGTGTTCTTTCTTAATCATCTCTATTTTTTCTTCTAAAAGATCGTCTGTAATACTATCTTTTGGAACAGAATATTTTTCTATAATAAGTTCTTTTATTCTCTCTTTTAAAAATAGTGTTAAACTCACTCTCACCCTCCCCTCCTTTCTCAAGTAAAATTTGGTGTATTTCTTACCCAAACAATACAATGGAGATTTCTTCTTATATTGCGTAAAATCTTTACCATAAAGAAAGGTATATATCAAGAAAAAAAATAATAAAATTTTATATATTAAAACTTACCAAATTGTAGTCGATTGTCAATTAAATATTTTTATAGGGTGATCCCCTATATCTTTTAACTAGTTTAATATATAAAAGAATGCCAAATTATATTTCATGCCCTGGGATGCGCCTTGTTGTAAACCTCTTTCAATCGTTCCGTAGTTATATGGGTATAGATTTGAGTCGTGGAAAGATTGGCATGACCCAGAAGCTCCTGCACGGAGCGCAGGTCGGCGCCGCGGTCTAACAGGTGCGTTGCAAAGCTGTGCCGGAAGGTATGCGGTGAAATTTTTGTGTTCATTCCAGCCTTTTTTACGTACTTTTCCAGCATCCTTGCAACACTGCGTTCGGTAAGACGCCCCCCGCGATTGTTTAAAAAAAGGGCTTTACTATTCCTGCCGATGACGCGCAGGGACGAGTCCAAATTCCTTTTGTCCATATAAGCGTGTATGGCATTTAATGCGTGATTCCCGATAGGGAGCAACCGTTCCTTTTTACCCTTTCCCTTTACTTTCACGACACCACCGGAGAAATCAACGTCTGAGAAGTCAAGCCCTGCCAACTCACTTACCCGCATGCCCGTACTGTACAGGGTTTCCATCATGGCGCTATCCCGGATGCCTAACAAGGTGTTTAAATCAGGTATATTTAATAATGTTTCTGTGTCATTGATACTCATAAATTCGGGTAGATTTCTGTTCAGTTTAGGAGTTCGAATACTCTCTACGGGATTGAATTCCAAAACGCCCTCACGACACAGAAATTTGTAGAAGGACCGGATCGATACGAATTTTCTGGCAATTGTGGTTTTAGAATAAGCCTGTTTTTTTTGAAAGGCAAGAAATTTTCTCAATAATAAACGGGTGACATCTCCAAAACCACTGCATCCCTCAGCATTCAGGAATGAAAGATATTGGTGTAAGTCATTTCGATAAGCCCGTAAAGTCTGCTGAGAAAAATTTCTGTCGTGCTCGATATGCGAAAGATATTTATTGATATAATCAAGCATAGGCTAAACTCAACATAGACAAGTAGAACGAGGGTAATTTTGATTTACAATTTACGATTTTGGATTTGTGGTTTAAATTGTAAGTCGCAAATCGTAAATCGTAATTTTAGCAAAAATTAAGGGAAGAAATAGGTATTAATGTTTTCATAATATCAAAACTATACGCTCTATTTCAACCTTTGACTTGTTTTGTATTTGATAAATCTCTCTATTCGTGTTAAATTAATTTCATGAAGAGTGTATTGCCATTTCAACAAAAGCCATATCTTGTAAAGTACCGGTTTTTCCCTTTTAGTGAATATCTAAAAGAACAATTCCCTTATAAAGTGCACAAAATCCCACTTCACGCTGGTTTTACCTGTCCCAATCGTGATGGGCGTGTCGGGGTGGGCGGATGTACTTATTGTATCAACGAAAGCTTTAGCCCGAATGTTAAGGAAACACATATTACCATAAAAGAACAAATCGAGAAGGGTAAGGCATTTCATAAAAAGAGATGCGGCGCAGAAAAATTTATTGCATATTTCCAGTCCTTTACGAATACGTATGCAGATACTGAAACGCTAAGAGCGTGTTATGAAGAGGCACTGGAGGATAAAGATGTCGTAGGCATCTCTATCGGTACGCGACCTGATTGCGTGACGGACGATATTTTAAGCCTTATCGACAGCTATACGAAAAAATGTCATGTCTGGATCGAATATGGGCTACAATCCATTCATGATGAAACCCTTAAGCGCATCAATAGAGGGCACGATTACAAGATATTTTTGGATGCCATAAATCGCACAAAAAAAACTTGCATCCGTATATGTGTTCATGTTATCTTAGGTCTGCCTGGCGAGACGAGAGAGGATATAATGGAAACGGCGGAGGCCGTGGCAGGATTGGGGATACAGGGTATCAAACTCCATCATTTGTATGTAGCGAAAAATACGGCGCTGGCCGATGAGTATTTTAAAGGCAGGGTACAGACAATGGATATGAATGCCTACATCCGGCTTGCCGCTGATTTTTTAGAGCGTATTCCGCCAAATATTACGGTACAAAGACTCGTCGGCGACACGCATGGCAATTTCCTTATATCGCCGATATGGAAGGCCAGCAAGGCCGGAATTACAGCGGGGATAACAAAGGAATTGGAACGAAGAGGCACGTATCAGGGTTTGCTCTGTAGCGAGTCAAAAAAAATCACTAATAGCCATTCGACTCTTTTTCCTGTTCAAAACAGACAGGAACAGGGCTCAGAAAAGTCGAAATTGCATACCGTAGAAATATAAAGCGGGCGTAATTCAGTGGTAGAATACCAGCTTCCCAAGCTGGGTATGAGGGTTCGATTCCCTTCGCCCGCTCCAACCTATATAATCAAGGGGACTCCGGTAAAAACGAAGTAAAATTAACTAGATATAAAATAAGCATTTTTTATAAAAGGGGATCAATAATTGAATGTTACCGAATATGTTGTCCCTTTAGGTGAAAATGCTCGTAAAAGGCATTACCACGAAGCTGATAAAGGAAAGATTATTAGCTTTAGTGTGCAGTTGGAAGTTTTTGTTAATGATGTGTGGCAAGTGGTAATTCGTTATGATTCATCTCATGGTTTTACTCATATTGATCAATACAAGCTCGAAAGTAGAAAGATTAAAAAGGAACTCCATTTAAGCCTCCCAGAATCCTTAACTTTTGCAGATGAAGACATAAAAGAAAATTGGAAAGTCTACCAAAAGCGTTTTTTGGAGGGTAAATAGATGCTAAATACGGAAATTTTAGAAAAAAAACATGCTATATTGGTTGCAGAGTTTGACCGCTACATTGTTGAGCACCCTGAATTCTCGAAAAAAATTCCAAAGAATGCCCAAATTATTTTGCAAGTTTATGGTGACGATGAGTATAACAGTTGGAGTATACAATTAGCAAATAAACAGAGAGAACCCGGACAGAAAGTTGTGTATGTCAAAGTAAAGGGTTTAAAACCGCCGAAATCAAGGCTTATTAAACCCGAAGTTGCTTTATTATAATTTATTTCGAATTATGAGTCTAAGTGGGCAGTGTGCAAGCAAAAGAAAAATATTTAAATGGGAGGCGTGCGCTTCCCTGTATTAAAAACCTTTTTTGCTTATTTAGCAGAAAGGAGTTTTATCATGGGCGAATTTGTCGCTCAGTTAGTACAGGTTGGCGTTCGTTTGTAAAATGGACAATACAATTAGCCAAATATTCAACAATTGAGACCCGTCATCTCAAACTGAATACTGGTTAATTTGTAACCCATTTTACAGACGGCCCTATATTATAGAGGGTCACACGACAACGGTGTGACTCACCGCTCTGTTGTGTGGCGCCTTCCTATATTTGTTGCGGGGGTTCAATTTCCTTTGCGTTGACACGGCATCGATTCATTGCTACAATAGCCCTAAATAAATTTCATTGATAGGATAACTGATTATATGGAGGAGATACGATGATACTGCCATTGCAAATTACGTCCCGCAATCTGGAACTCACCGAAGCGATTAGAGCGGACATTCGTGATCATGCTGAGAAGTTAGACAAATATTACGACAGGATTATGAGCTGCAGGGTTACAGTAGAGGCCATTCCCAAAAGGTCGTTGTACAACGTGCATATCGATATAACCGTCCCTGGTACGGAACTGGTAGTGAAACTCGATCCGAACACAGACCTCTATGTGTCAATAAGAGACGCCTTTCATGATGCGCGCCGCAAGCTGGAAGACTTCGCAAGGAGACAGCGCGGTGATGTAAAACACCATGAGGCGCCAACCCATGCGCGTATAAGCGCACTGTTTCCGGATAAGGGTTACGGCTTCCTCACCACACCGGACGGACGAGAGATATATTTCCACGAGCACAGCATACTGAACCGTAAGTTTAAACAATTGGAGATCGGAATAGAGGTGCGCTTTGCTGAAGAAATGGGAGAAAAAGGACCGCAGGCGAGTTCCGTGACTGTGGTATGAAAGGAATCAAACCTTAGGAAACAACATCTTATTTTCCAATGCAAAACTCTGAAAATATTTTAGATAAAATATCTTCTGTGGTAACCTCTCCCACAATTTCACCGAGGGCGTCTATTGCAGCACGCAGGTCTAATGCAATGAATTCATAGCTTTCATTGTTATTTACCGATTCTATAGTTTGTTGAATCGATTGAAGTGAACGCTGTAGTACCTCTCTTTGACGCACATTAAAAATCGGAGCGCCGCCCGAAAGATTTACCCGCCCCCCCAGGACACCTTCCAACAAGGTTTCCTTCAGTCTTTCAAGACCTTCACCTGTCAGGGCGGACGTATGTACCAAGGGATATTTCTTTAACTCTGCTGGTAATTCCGGGGAAGGACTGCTTTTTAGCAAATCACATTTGTTGATTACAATAATCGCATTGCCGGTCAAATCATCCAGTTTCATTGCCCTCAATTGTTCGTCTATAGTAAAGTTGCCATCAAAGACAAGTAATATTACCTGGGACTTTTTCAGGGTAGATAGCGTCTTTTTCATCGCTCTGGATAAAACGACTTCTTCTGAATCATCCATTCCTGCAGTATCCATCAGTTTAAAACGAATGCCCCTGATTTCTAAAATGTCTGTAACAACATCACGTGTCGTTCCCGGTATTTCGCTAACAAGCGTCCTCTTTTTCCCCAGTAAGGCATTGATCAGACTTGATTTTCCAACATTGGGTTTACCATACAAAACGGTGTCAATCCCTTCTTGAGAAACATGGCCTGTTTCCGGCTGAATCAGGAGTTGAGAAATACCATTTTTGATTACCTCCAGTTTATCCATGATTTCTCTTGCGGAAATGAGCTCGATATCCTGATCAGAAAAATCAATCGCTGCTTCGATATATGAACAAAGGGAGACCGCATCGTCCTGGATGCGCTTGATCTGCCGCGAAACACTTCCTGTTAATTGTGCAACCGCAACCTTCAGTTCAGCATCTGTTTGTGCTCGTATGATGCGCATGGCGGCTTCGGCCTGAGTAAGGTCTATCCGGCCATGCAGGAAGGCGCGTTTTGTAAATTCGCCGGGTTGTGAAAGCCGGATATTTCTCTTTACCTGAATCCCTTTTGATAAAATAGAAGACAAGAGCATTTCCATGATTATCGGAGAGCCCAGGGTATGGATTTCCACCACGTCCTCTTTTGTATAAGAATACGGTTGTTTCATGATATACAAAACTGCAGGGATATTAACCCCTTCTTCCTTGATGTGAATATTCCCCGCAGTGGATGTATATGTGGGGATTTCTCCTAAATCAAAATGTGCGGTGGGTATAAAAAAATCTTTTATGCACTGGATAGCTTCATGACCGCTGATTTTAATGATAGATTGAAGCGACCTGCCAGACGGAGAGGAAACTGCAACAATTGTGTCCTGAATTTCGGGGGACATGAGTGAAAAATAAATAATTTGCCACAGAGTTATAAAGAAACGCCAATCGTTTCTATTTCCTCTGTGGCGTAATACCTGACTATTTGATTTTTACCTTTTTTATGGATCTTCGAATCACCAGACCCTCTATAATGCTGAATATAGTGCTCGTAGTCCAATAAACGGTGAGTCCTGAAGGCATATGATATAATATAAAGGCAAACATAATGGGCATGAATGACATCATCTTTTGTTGTGCCTGCGCCTGTGGGTCTGCTGCAGGAGCCTTGGGCGTTAGCTTCATCTGCGCAAAAGAAGCCCCGGTCATAATCAAAGGCAATATATTGAGGGCATTCCCGATGAAAGGAATGGTGAACGGAAGGAGCAATAAGGTATCCGGCCTTGAAAGATCGTTAATCCAGAACATGAAAGGAGCCTGCCTCATTTCAAAGGAAAGCTGTAAGGTGCGGAAGAGCGCAAAAAATACCGGAAGCTGTAACAACATCGGTAAACAACCGCTCATGGGATTAGCTCCGTGTTTCTTAAATAATAACATCTGCTCTTTTCCCATCCTCTGTTTGTCGTGTTTATATTTTTCCTTGAGTTGATTAATCATAGGCTGCAATTGCTGCATTCTGAACATGGAGACCTGACTCTTCCTTGTCAGTGGGAATAGGATAGCCTTGATGATGATGGTTAATACAATAATGGAGATACCATAATTAGGAATCACCTTGTGTACGCCATTTAAAAAAGCCAGAAGCACCTTGCTTATAGAGGTAAGCCAGCCGTAACTGAGAAGGGCGTCTAAGGTGTCGTAGTGTTCCAGAACTTCCTCTTTTTTTGGTCCCGTAAAATAGAGATAACTGTGTTTTACAGACTGATGCGGCGGAATCCGAAACTTGTTTGTTTGGAGAGAAACCATAAAATCGCCCGTATCTGCCTTTTCATTGGAGAGAGCCCCCATTGCATCAAATGCCTGTGCATTCATGGATGCCACCGAATCACTCGATACAGGTTTTAAAATCGTGGCGAAATACTTGTTCGTTGACCCGGCCCAAGCGATGCCGACAGATTCATTCTTGAAAGGAAATGCTTTGGGTGCAGTGAGCGCCAATTTAGTCCTTTTGTTTCCCAAATCTATACCGGCTACGGCTGCCATGTCAGTGGAAGGCACACCTTCGTGAGTAATCAGGGAAGATGCAATGATGTTATATGAAAGTGAAACCTCCGTATCGGTAGTATTTTCTATGGCAATATCCATATCTATATTGTATTTATCTGAAGGCAAATCGACCGTTTTGATAATATTGATTCCCTCCTCTAATTTCGTGGTGAATACAATCTTGTTGGCGCTGTGTTCAAGAATAGTATATCGCTGCCTCTGAAAGCTCGTTTTTTGAGCAAAGGTATCAATGGCGAGCGGATGATATTCCGTATAAGTATCCTTTAATAATTCCAGAATGTCCTTTGCCTCCGCATCTTTAAAATGCTTGAGTATAATGGAATTGAGCGCCGCACCCTCATTCGACCATACCATTTTCAAGAGTTCATTTTCGATAGTGACTTCCTGTATTGGAAGCTCTATCTGAGGCGGTATGGTTTGAGTTGACGGTTTTAACAATGGCTGTTGTTCTGCTTCAGCCTTCATGTCTGCATGTTTCTCCGAAACAACCTCCTCTTTTATTTCTTCGGCGGGTTTCGTCTTTTTTGGAGAAAACATTGGTAATATAAAGGGGTAATACAATAACATGACTACCCCGCAAATGATAATTGCTATAAGCGCTTTTCTATCCATTAATTTTCCTTTTTATGTTCCACGGGTAATTCTGCCTCATCAATAAGCATAACGGGTATTTCATCTTTTATCGGATATCTTCGGCCACATTGTGTACAGACAATCCGATCATTTTCCAGCCTGACATCCATCTTACAGAGCGGGCAAGCAAGAATGTCTAACAATTCTTTAGAAATCATAACAACTTCCTCCAGATAGAGGACAATACGATCATGCAGAAAGCCGCAAATCTCAAGTCTGAAATTCCTGTGCCCTGGTTGAGCGCTCCACAGAATAATCCAGAAGTGAAAAATGTTAACAAACTATCGCAACAATTTCAAATCAAAATTACTTCATCGACAATTTCAAACCCTGTCTAACGATGCCACATTATTGAGTGATATCTGAATATCCGCGTAGTTAATAGGTTGCTCAATCTTTATCCTATTCAAACGAACCAGTTCCAACAAGGCTAAAAAGAATCCAATAATCCGATTCCTTTCGCATATTCCCATAAAAAGATCTGTAAAGGATATTGAAGTATGGAGATGTACCTTTTGTAAAACTCCGTTCATGTATTCCTGTATGGGCGTATCGTCATAAGTTACTTTTGTGGGCACACTCATCAGAGTTTGTTTCATGAGGTGCGAAAACCTCTGTAAAAGGTCCCATATATTCACACCTTCCAGGGGAAGTTCCTGGTCTTTATCTTCTGTTTCAAGGGAAATTTCCTTGTGTAAGCGAAAACACCTTTTTTCCCACTCGGCAGCCCTGACAGCCAGGACCAGGGTGCTTTCCTTGTACCGCTTGTATTCCAGCAATTGTTTCACCAGGGACAACCGCGGGTCTCCCTCCTCTTCTTCAATACCCTGCGCCTCTGTGCGGGGAAGAAGCATATACGATTTGATGTACATGAGCGTAGCCGCCATCACCAGGAAATCCCCCACAATATTCATATCCAGGGTTTGCAGCGCCTCCACATACTGTAAATATTGATCCGTAATCCGTGCAATAGGAATATCGTAGATATTTACTTCTTCTTTTCGAATCAGATAAAGGAGTAAGTCAATGGGTCCGTTATAAATGTCCAGGTCTACTTTATATTCGCCTGTCATTACTTTTCCCCCAAAATAAATTTTTCTTATTCTGTATGAACTTTTAGTCCCCGAAGAACTATAGTACTATATATCGACTCAAAGGTCGTTACAAGACGGAATATTATCTATCTTCGCTTAAAGTCGCAAACCCGTAAATAACTTGAGAAAGTAATGAATGGGTGGGCCGAGTATTATGCTTAAAATCGAAATACCCGCATAATTTCCCAGAATAATCAGCCCCAGCAAAATAAACGGACTGTAGCGTTCGATTCCTTTATATTTCACCGCCATCCGATAGGGTAACAATCCCTCCAGGATATGAGAGCCATCCAGAGGGAATAAAGGAATCATATTAAAAAATGCCAGCGATAGATTCATTATGACCCCCGTGAGTAATAAATTAAACACAAAGGCAGATATGTTTACAGGGATAAACGATGTATTCCTCAATAGCTGAAAGAGTACGCCGAACAGAAATGCAGAAACAAAGTTTGAGGCAGGGCCGGCAAAAGATACAATCACGTTATCCCGTCGTGGATTTCTAAAATTATAAGGATTTACCGGAACAGGTTTTCCCCATCCAAAATGAGCAAAGACAAAACATAATGCCCCAATAATGTCAATATGGGCAAGAGGATTCAACGTCAAACGGCCTTGCAGCCGTGCAGTGGGGTCGCCAAATTTATTGGCCGTCCAACCATGGAAATATTCATGAATGGTCAGTGCATAGAGTATTGCGGGAATTGAGATGATCAGATTATTTAAGTTCACAAAATACGTAAGTTCTCCCTTTCTATATTTAATTGCGGGCATCTTAACACAACGGAAATAAGTTGTCAAGTCCAGAACACTTAATTAAATCTTTACCGCTGATGATACCCTTCTTTTCTCTTGAATATAAAAGAGATGCCCACTATAATCAATCAAACAACGCATGAAAATTTAACAATTCCATTTCAAAGATACGTAATTTATTGCATGCAAAAAAAACCGACACAAGAAAAATTTTTGGCCGATATTGCCTTTGCAAAAGACGTACTATTACTCGAATCGGAGGCAATTAAAAATCTGATCGACCGTCTGGATCATAATTTTCAGAAGGCCATCGATTTAATCTTTAACTGTAAAGGCCGGGTGGTAGTTACGGGCATTGGAAAGGCGGGAATAATTGGCCAGAAAATTTCTGCAACACTGGCCAGCACGGGGACGCCTTCCTATTGGATTCACTCATCGGAAGCAAGACACGGCGACCTGGGAAGGGTCGTTGCGGAGGACGTCGTCCTGGCGCTTTCCAACAGCGGCGAAACAGAGGTTGTTACACTCCTGCCTTTTGTAAAACAGATGGGGGCAAAGGTAATTGCGATTACAGGAAATAGTAAGTCTTCTCTGGCGCAGCACAGTGACGTTGTGCTTGACATCGGAAAGATTGAAGAACCGTGTCCGTTAGGTCTTGCCCCATCGGCAAGTTCAACGGCCATGCTCGCTCTGGGCGACGCTTTAGCCCTTACGATATTCAAAAAGCGGAATCTCAGTAAAGAGGACTATGCGTTCTACCATCCGGGCGGAGAACTTGGCAGGAAATTACTCACGGTGGAAATGGTCATGCGCAAGAATGAAGCAAACCCCGTGGCCAGCGAAGATACACCCTTGCTGGACGTTATAACTATTATGACGGAAACAGCGGGCAAGCCCGGTGCTGTGAGTATCGTTGATAAACAGAATAAACTGGTGGGATTTTTTACTGACGGCGACCTGAGAAGGCATTTGGAAAACGGCATATCATTTTTGCACGGCAGCGTGAAAGAGGTCATGACGCGGTCACCAAAGGTCATCAACTCCCGTTGTCTGGTAGCCGAGGCTTACAAGATATTGAAAGACCATAAAATCGATCAAATCCCCGTGGTTGACGATTCCAATACGCCCATTGGCATTATAGACGTGCAGGATTTGCTGGAGGTTGGATTCTAAATTTTCCTTATTGGACGCTGATAAACGCAGATAAACACGGATTTTTTCAAATGTAGGGGTTTAAAATTTTAAACCCCTAGACAACGAAAATCTGCTTCCCGACTTAATGAAAAATATAAAACTGGTTATCATAGATGTTGATGGTGTTTTAACGGATGGCGCCATTTATATTGGTTCCGAGGGGCGTGAAATAAAGGCATTTCATGTATTGGACGGCACAGGCATCGCATACCTCCATCGTGTTGGCATCAAGACTGCCATTATCAGCGGCAGGACATGCAAGGCGGTAATCCATCGGGCAAGCGAACTGGGTATTGAGGATGTATACCAGGGGGCTAAAAACAAATTAGATGCTTACAAAGAGATACTAAAGAAGTACGCGCTCCGGGATGAAGAAATATGTTATATCGGTGATGACCTTATAGATCTGCCCATACTGTATCGTGTCGGGTTTCCTGTAGCAGTTGCCAACGCCACTCCTCTTGCTAAACAGCACTCAGCCTATGTTACAAAGGCAAGAGGGGGATGCGGGGCGGTACGAGAAGTTGCAGAAAAAATACTCAAATACCAGGACAAGTGGCATCTCATTATGGAACGGTATCAAGAGCGCAGAGAATAAGGAAAGGAGTTAAAAATATGAGTAATAGAAATCCAGAAAGTTTTCAGCATACCATTAAAGCTTTTGTCAGAAAAGGTGAAGATTATTATGTGGCCGAGTGTCTGGAAATAGCCGTTGTTACCCAGGGAAAAACTCTTGATGAAACAATTACTAATCTCAAAGAAGCGGTAGCGCTCCATTTAGAGAACGAAGATTTGTCTGAATTTGGTTTGGCGCCGAATCCGACTCTGCTGGTAACTATGGAATTGGAAACCACAGCCAATGTCGCCTAAATTGAAAAGGCTATCGGGAAAGGATGTTATTTCGATTTTAAACAAATTTGGATTTATATTCCATTCACAAAAAGGCTCACATGTAAAACTCAGGCGCATTAGCGCTGCAGGAGCAAAACAAACGTTAACTGTACCAATCCATGACGAATTGGATTTAGGCACCCTACATGTAATAAATTAGACAGGCATCACGTTACATCCCGGAAGAACAATTAAAGCCTCATTTTTACAGTACATAAACAAATGTTATAAATTTTCAATATTTAAGAATGTTATTTTTAGGAAAGAAACACATCTTTATTTTCATAACAATATGACCAAACGAAGATACATACTTATCGGCATTCCGGCAGCATGCGTACTCGCCATCATTGTGTCACTGGTAATATCCCAGCCGCGAAAGTACACAAAAAATCAAAAGGGAAATCCCACCGCAAAGGAAAGTCCTCAAATACCGGCGGAGGCGCACGGTATAAGCAATAAAGATTCAATCACCCAAACAGTCCAGAATCTCTCCGTTCCCAGTTACGATGAAAAGGGAAAAGAGGTATTGGTGATGCGGGGCAAAAGCACCTTCCTGCTGAGTAATGATAGTTACAAAATCATCGAGCCGGAAATTGAGGTCATGGATTCCGCAAATGCTGAAACCGGCACGCAGTCAGTGTTGATCACGTCCGACAGCGGGGAGATGAACAATACCTCGAATGAAGGTTATCTTTCGGATAATGTGGTTGTTCATCTCGATCCTGAAACCCAGCTCAATACGGACTATCTGAGGTATTTACCCGAAAAAAAGTATGTGTATACAGACGATCCCGTTACCATCAACGGCAAAGGCGTAAAAATTGTCGGACAGGGCTGCGAGATTGACCTTATCAATAAAAAGATGTGGATTAAGAAAGATGCGGAGATGGAGATGGACGGCATCAAAAACGACCTCTTTTTCCTGTCCAAAGACAGTGCTTCACAAAACGATGCTCAAACTTCTTCAGAAGACACAATACTTTCTGGAGAAACCGGTACGACAGAAATACCTCTCGAAAAGACCTTCATCCGGTCAAGCGGTCAACTTATATTTGATAGGAATACTGATACAAATATCATGACCTTTAACGACAACGTCGAGGTCAAGAAGGGCAGTTCGACCGTTTTTTCTGACAAGCTGGTCGTTTATCTCGACCCGGAAACGAAACAAACAAAGCAGGCCATTGCCAGTGGAAATGTGCTTGCCTCTCAAGGAACAAAAATCGCCAAAGGGAGTTTTCTCACCTGGGACGTTAATACTCAGAGTGCCATCCTGGAAGACACTCATAAGGCGGAATTCGTCAAAGACGACCTGAATATTGATGCCCTGAAAATGATATTCTATAAAGATGCAAACAAAATAGACGTTCCGAGTTCCGGCAACTTAAACGTAAAGATTAAAGAAAAACCAGATAAAAAGAAGCCCTCGGCTGCTAAAGAAAAAGCCGAAAACAATATCAGCGTAAAATGGGAAGGAAAAATGAATTTCCAGGACGAGAAGCGAGAAGCCAGTTTTGAAAAGGGCATCGAGGTCAAGAGGGAAGATTCCACCCTGCTCTGCGATAATCTGAATGTAACATTTAACGATCATGATTATAATCTGCAGACTTTGAATGCCACCGAAAAAATCCACATCATAGATAAAAGAGACACCTTGTTCAGCGAGGCCGTGGGAGACCAGGCTACCTGGGATGCAAAAAATAAACTTACCGTCCTGCGAGGGCAGCCTTTTGCCATACTGAGAGAAGGAAATAAAAGGCAAATTCTCGCCCCGCGTGTGTTGTTTTATGAAGACGGAAATAGTGTGCTCTGTGAAGGCAACGGGAGTTTATACGAAAAAGGCGATGAAACCCTTTCCAAAGAAGGTAGTGAAGAAACCGATATAAAGGTCAATTGGTCTAAGAAAATGCTCTATAATGATACGCTGAAAAAAGCCAGTTTTTACGGTGAGGCGCAGGCTACGCGAGGTGGACAAAAGTTGAATGGTGACCAGATTGATGCCTACATGAACAATGACAAGAAAATAAATAAAATCATTTCCACTGGCAATGTTTATTTTTATAGTAAGGGTTTGGCTGGCAGTGAAGGATTAGGATCACTCCTCACCTGGGATTTGATTCAAAATGTAGCCCTGCTAACAGGTAATCCAAAGGCAGAATTACGCAAGGAAGGATCAAGGACTTTTTCTGAAAAAGTCTATTTCGATATAGCAGGAAACAAGGTCAGCTGGGAAGGCAGACCACACTGGCAGCTCATCAACCAAGAAAAAAATAAATGAATAAAAACATGCGATATTTTCTCTCCGCCATTTTATTTTTGATGTTCTTTCCGATAACCTCCGTTTTTGCCGAAGACACAAAACGGCCTGAAATCATTACCCACCATGGCGTATTAGAGGACGTTCCTGAAAATACCTTTGCCGCATTAAGGAGGGCCGTTGAATTAGGTGTCGACGGAATTGAAATCGACATTCGGCAAACAAAGGATAATCAGCTCATATTGATGTGCGATGAAACGATCGATAGAACAACTGATGGGAAAGGACGTGTTGACCGGTTGTTATATGCTGAGATACAACAATACGATGCCGGTTCATGGCGCGGCGCTGAGTTTAAGAACGAGCCGGTACCGCTCCTTTCTGACGTGCTGAAATTTTGTAAAATGAATAACCTCAAATTGATTTTGAATGTCAAACAGACCTGCCTGGAAAAACAGGTGCTCGACCTGGTAAAGGCAAACGAAATGTCCCCACAAGTATATTTATGGGGAACTCTGAGAAATTTCAACCCTGAAGATGCCGAACTCTTTGGAAAAGAACTCGTTTATGTATCTCCGGAAGAGATTACTGAAGAAAAGTTTGACCAAATCCACGAGGAAAAGAAATACGTATTCACGTCCTTACTCAATAACGATGACAGAAAGACGTTAAAAAAATGGGTTAGGATGGGAGTGGATGTCATCCTGGTAGATTATCCATGCGTCGCCATGGACATCTTGAATATCCACCGACAAATAGTGAGCGGTAAAAAACCATTCAAAAACAGGGAGATTAATCGTCCACAGTTAGAAGCAGACAATGATTCCTTTGTTCAAGAAAAAGTAAAAACCTTAGTGAAGACAATGGCAGACGATGACTCCGATAAGGCAAGGAATGCCGCTTCGGCGATGATGGTACTGCCGCAGAGATACACCGTGTTACCTCTCTTAAAACTTCTTAAAAATAAGCATCCGCAGGTAAAACAAAATGCCGTCTGGACGCTCGGATTTTGCGGCGATGAAAGCACGGCGGCATACCTACACTCACTCCTGAATGATAAAAATGTTGAGGTACGGAGGGAAACAGTGCTTGCTCTAAAAAGGCTGGGAGCAACACAATCAGTTCCCATCCTGATTGAAACATTAAGAACCGAAAAAGATCAGGGGGTTAAATATGATATTGCAAGGGCATTGGGAATGCCCGGAAACCAGAGTGCGGTTTATGCGCTGATTAATGCGCTTATGAAAGAGAAAAACTGGTATGTCAAAAGCGCCTGCATTGAGGCATTGGGGCGTATCGGGAGCGATAAGGCCATGAGCATTCTTTTCAATATCCTGATTACCGATGCAGGAGAAGACGCTGCATGGGCGCGCACAAAGGCTGCATGGGCGTTAGCCGCAATCGGCGAGAAATCCATTCCCCTTTTGACAAATGCCTTAAGGGATAATGAAGAATCAACGAGGCGCAGGGCGGGATGGGCGCTGATAAAAATCGGTAACCCGTCAGTAAAGTTGTTAATAAGTTCACTGCGCGAAATTAATAAATTTACGAGGGAACGTGTGGCGCAGACCCTTGGTTGGATTGGAGACGAAAGGGCTGTTAACTCATTACTCTGGGCATTGAAGGATGAAGAACCTTCTGTCGTAAGCGCTGCGGCATGGGCATTAGGCAGGATCGGCAGTCCGGCGGCTCTGTCTGAACTTCAGTCCCTGGTGAATAATGAAAATATCGATATCAGGGAAAATGCGGTTGAGGCTGGTCAAAAAATCCTGGCAAACAAAGAACGAATGGCTTACTTTAAAGAGTCCGTACGAAAACCATAGCGCAGCGTCTGCAACCAAAATAACCACCCACTTCCCCTCCTTCGCAAGGGGGGACACAGGGGGGTATAATGAAACTTGCCAAACCTTGTCCTCATGAAACTTGTCCTCGCAAAAGCGGGGAATGGAGAAAAGAAATTTTTGCAAGGTAATAAAACATAGTTGATTGATAGGTAAAATTTCAATATTATAGTATTTTAATTTAAATTAAAAATACTGACGAAAGGTTCTATTTTAATGAAACGAAGTATGGTATATCTTGTAGGCGCAGGTCCGGGCGACCCAGGCCTTATCACCGTAAAAGGCTTAGAATGCATTAAAAAGGCCGATATTATCATTTATGATTATCTGGTAAATGTCAACCTCCTCAAAAATGCCAGACCCGATGTAGAATTTATCTATGTGGGTAAACAGGGAGGCGCACACACCCTTGAACAGGAAGAGATTAATGAACTCATTGTAAAAAAGGCATTGGAAGATAAAATAGTAACCCGACTCAAGGGCGGCGATCCATACGTCTTCGGGCGCGGCGGAGAAGAGGCATTGGTGCTCCGTGAAAACCGCATACCGTTTGAGGTAGTTCCCGGCATTACCGCAGCTATTGCTACTCCCAACTATGCGGGCATTCCCGTCACCCATCGTGACTGCACCTCCACCTTTGGGCTGATTACCGGACATGAAGACCCCACGAAAGACGAAAGCTCCATCGATTGGTCAAAGATCAGTACCGGAATTGGAACTCTTGCTTTTTATATGGGAATTAAAAACCTTCCGTATATTACCGAACAGCTCATGAAACACGGACGTTCCAAAGATACCCCTGTTGCCGTAATCCGCTGGGGAACCACTTCTCAACAGAAAACCGTGGTGGGGACGCTGTGTACGATTGTCCAAAAGGCCAAAGATATAAAACCCCCGGCAATTACCATAGTCGGTGAGGTCGTGAAACTCCGTGATCAACTCAACTGGTTTGAGACCAAACCGTTGTTTGGGAAGACGATCGTCGTGACGCGTTCGAGAGAGCAGGCCAGTGAATTTGCCGATAAATTATATGAATACGGAGCGCATGTCATCGAATTCCCCACTATTGAAATTGCAAAACCAGATTCCATTCAGCCCCTGGATGAAGCCATAAAAAATATTCAAACCTTTAACTGGCTTGTCTTTACCAGCATTAACGGGGTTGACGCATTCTTCCAACGGCTGTTCGAGTTGGGAAAAGATATCCGGGAACTTAAAGGCATCAAGGTATGCGCTATTGGACCCGCAACGGAAGAAGGAATAAAAAAGTATTACATAAAGGTTGATTGCAGGCCGCCCAAGTTTGTTGCAGAGTCTGTCGTAGAAGAGCTAAAGAAGGTAACGGCCATAAAGGGTGAAAAATTCTTATTGCCAAGGGCTGATATTGCCAGAAGTTTTCTCCCCGAAGAACTTCAAAAATTGGGGGGAAAGGTTACCGATCTGGTGGCTTACAAGACTGTCATGGCGCAACCCAGAGACATTAATCTTGTTGATAAAATTAAGAATGGTGAGATCCATATTGTCACATTCACAAGTTCATCTACCGTGAGAAATTTTTTACAAATCGTTGGCGAGAAAAACACCTCGGCATTCAATGGCCACGTCCAGTTTGCCAGTATCGGCCCGATTACCACACAAACTGCCGAAGAAATGGGACTCCGTGTCGATATTAAAGCCAAGGAATATACCATTCCCGGCTTAGTAGATGCCATCCTGGAAAGTGCTGCCCCCAAATAATAAGCCACGAATTTGCACAAATAAGCACGAATGAAAATGATTCACAGAGGATGCTTAAGTTAGGCCTTCGGTGATTTTTTTGTTTACAGGTAGGGGCAATTCATGAATTGCCCCTACAACGTTGAAATTCCTATACGCCTAGGAATATTCCCCTTTTTTCTGTAATCTCTGCGACCTCTGTGGCTAAGAAGTCGCTGATGGCAGTCTGATTTAG
>JACRII010000018.1 GCA_016235875.1 Planctomycetota bacterium | reverse complement strand
CAGATGCCCACTGCCAGCGCTGTGGTTGCAGACCTTGTGGATGTTGCGCTTGGCCGGGCAGGCATAACGTTTCACGCTATGAAGACCTTTTCCGGAGGACGTGAGAATATTCCTATCGCCGATATTTTAAAGATCAAAACACGCTATTATCTCCGGTTTTCCGTTGTCGATAAACCCGGGGTACTCGCAAAGATATCAGGTATCCTGGGAAACTATGACATCAGCATCGCCTCGGTTATCCAGCACAAGGCCAGGGAAAACGGCAACGTCCCCCTTGTAATGATGACCCATCTTGCAGAGGAAGGCAATTTACAAAAAGCGCTCGCAGAGATTAAACGATTAGACGTAATAAAAGACAATACAAAATTTCTCCGTGTGGAAGAATAGGTAATGGTTTAGCTCCCGCCCCTAACCCCTCCCACAAGGGGAGGGGAAATATTTTTTATTAAATTCATACATATCCTCCCCCTCGATGGGGGAGGGCAAGGGTGGGGGTGAATCTTACAAAAATAGGAGGCACCATGAAATACTGCATCATTATTCCTGATGGAATGGCAGATTATCCCATAGAAAAACTCGGCGGCAGGACGGCTGTTGAAACGGCGAGAACTCCAAACCTGGATTTTCTCGCTCAAAACGGGCAGCTTGGCGTTGCCCGAACCATCCCCGGCGGGTTTCCACCCGGCAGCGACGTGGCCAATCTAACCATAGTGGGTTATAGCCCTAAAGAATACTATTCCGGCCGCGCGCCTTTAGAAGCCGCAAGCATTGGTATCCGGCTTGAAAAGGACGATTGGGCTTTTCGATGCAATCTTATCACTGCAGACGAAGATACCCTGGAAGATTTTTGTGCAGGCCATATAAAGACTGACGAAGCGGGCGTCCTTATTAAACTCCTCAATGAAAAACTGGGAAATGATACCATTCGATTTTACGCAGGCAAAAGTTATCGGCATATCATGGTATACAGAGGTACACAGAAGATGAATGCCAAATGTTTTCCACCTCACGACATCATGGGACAATCAATCAAAAAACACCTTCCCAAAGGAAACGGAAGCGAAATCCTTGTTGACCTTATGGGGCGTTCCCGGGAATTTCTCTCTAATCATGATATAAACAAAGTTCGCGTAGACCTGGAGGAAAACCCCGCCAACATGATCTGGCTGTGGGGTCAGGGACATCGTCCGAACATGCCCACGTTCAAAGAACGGTTCAACCTTACGGGCGCTGTTATTACCGCTGTGGATTTGATTAAGGGCATTGCCTGCTATCTTGGCTGGGACATTATAGATGTACCTGGCGCTACTGGCTACCTTGATACTAACTACGCCAACAAGAGCCAATATGCCCTTAAGGCGTTAGAAACTCACGATATTGTATTGATACACATTGAGGCCCCTGATGAGGCTGGACACGAGGGTAACGTTCATGAAAAGGTGTTGGCTATTGAACAGATAGACAGCAAGATAATAGGGACTATCCTTGCAGCAAAAAACAAATTCAGAGACCTTCGCATTTTGGTGCTCCCAGACCATTACACTCCTATTGCAAAACGGACTCACACCCCGGAATCAGTCCCTTTTGCGGCTTTTGGTACGGGCATAGAAAAAGGGATTGGGCTTCCTTACACCGAAGCGAATGCCCATGCATCAGGACTCCACATAAAGGATGGACACCGATTAATAGAGCACCTTATCTCAGGCTCTTTTCGATAAAATAACTATGAAAAGAAACCCATTTATAGTTTCTCTTCTTGTTATTTTTATATCAAGTTTTTGGTGTTCAAGTGCATTTGCATATAAAGTCAAGAAGATAAAAAATGGGAAAATAATAAAATGGAACACGAATACGGTCACTTATTATGTCAACACTTCGGGAGGACCGCCTGACAGTCTTGCGGCTATTCAAGCGGCAATGAAGACGTGGACAGACGTTCCCTCATCCTCTTTTCATTTTGTCTATGGCGGCCCCACAACAAGTACGGTACGCAACCCGGATGACGGCATCAATATAATATATTTTGGAAAAATAAGAAATAAGGCAAGGGTTGCTCGAAACTATGTCCAGTGGAATAAAGAATCCGGCGAACTCTATGATAGTGATATTGTATTTAATACAGCCCATAAATTGAGCGCTGCCGATAAGTGCCCGGAAGATAGCTATGACATTCAAAGTGTACTCACCCATGAACTCGGGCATTCACTGACTTTGAATGAACTTTACAAGCAGACCCATGAAGAAAAAACCATGTATTGGAAAGAGAATAAGGGCGATACGAAAAAGAGGACTTTGGATCAGGATGATATTGACGGGATCAGCTATTTGTATCCCTAAAGGCAAGCCGGAAGGTGTCATTAAGGATGATTTGAAGATTTCTCATTTCAGGAATTCTTTTATCGCCTCGAAAACCACGTCCTTTTCGTCATCGTACATTATCAGGTGATGACTCCGTTCAAGCCACACCAGCCGTTTGTTGGTAGAGCCAAGATGTTTTATAACGTACCGTGCGCTTGCTGGGGCGGCAACCATGTCCTTTTTGGAATGAATAACGAGTGTCGCTGATCTTATGTCTTTCAGTCCCGGTTTAATGTCTCTGATTATTTGCTTGATCTCATGGAGTGTCTGTAATGGATAATGACTATTTATGGGCTGGTGTAAATAACCCGTGTGCGCCTCTGATTCGATATAGCACCTCTTTTTCCATGTTTTTACCTTTTTCAAAAAAATTTTGCAGAACCCGATTAAGGCATTAATTGGCAGGTATTCCCGGATAAAAAACAGAGGAGTTCCCATTAAAACAATTCTTTCTATCGGGTAATGCAAGGCCAATTGCAAGGTCAACAATGCACCCAGGGAAAATCCAATGACCACGACCTCTTTATATTCATTTTTTAACTGAAGATACTCAGCCTCCACCTTTTCCATCCAATCGTGAAGTGTGCTTAGAGCAAGACCGTCGGTATCTCCGCAATGACCGGGCAGAAGGATACCCCTGGCAGTAAAGCCCCACTCACGCAAGTCTTCCGCAAGTTCCCGCATCTGGATTGGCCCGCAGCCCAGTCCATGCACGAGCAGACACGCCGCATGACCATGACCCAGGGTAAATTCCTCCCTGTATTTCGTCAAATCGTAGAGCATCGAATTATCGGACATGGCATTATTATACTTTGTAAAGGATAAAAAGAAAATTGTTTACCATTTCATAAAGAAATTAAAGGTTAAGCTCACAATCCTTTTCTTTCATTTGATATTAGAATTTGTTTCGGATTTCGATATTCGGATTTAGGACTTTACGGGTTTTGCTGTTTAGACATTCTATTTTGGTTGCGGCTACGCCGCGCTATGTATTACAAAATATATTTGACTTACTTTAAATACATGTATACACTACCGCATATTGTAATAAATATTATAAGGAGTATGGAACATGGAAACATCAGTAGTTACATCAAAGGGACAGGTTGTTATACCTTCCAAACTACGACACAAATACGGTATCAAGAATGGAACGCGAGTTCATTTTTATGAAGTAAACGGGGAAATACGACTTGTTCCCGTTACACCCGAGCTTATTGACAAGAATATTGGTCTTCTTGGGACAAAGGGGAAACTTATGCGTGCCCTCCAGGAGGAGAAAAAAAGGGAGCGTGAGCTGTGAAACGATATGTTTTAGATAGCTACGCCCTTATAGCTTATTTTGAGGGAGAAGAAGGCGCAGAAACTGTTGCTGGTATCTTTAAAGACGCCCTTGCAGATAAAGCAGAAGTATTCCTCTGTGTGGTAAATTGGGGAGAAATGTATTACATTGCCCTGCGAGAAGGCGGGGATGACGAGGCGGAACTTTACAGGTCGACCCTTGTAAAATATCCGATAACCATTATTGAGGCAAACAAGGAATTAACACTCCAGGCCGCCCGATATAAGGCATTTCACAGAATCTCGTATGCCGATGCCTATGCGGCTGCGCTGACAAAACTACGGAAAGCCGCGTTGGTTACCGGCGATAAAGAATTTAAATCATTGGAAAAAGAAATAACAATTCATTGGATAAATTAGGTTGCCGTTGGCAGCCATATAAGGATTATTTTCCATTCTCACCCCATGTTTCTAGTCCTGTTGATAGCATTTCTGCCTTACGAAAAGCTGATTCATCTTTTGCCAGAAAAAGACAACGCTTCGATTTGTTCCATAATCTGCCTTGTAACCTCAACAATTCCTTTTTTGGTTGTCTTCTCGTTCATAGTCTTGAATGTCATGGGTTTGCCGAAGATTATCTTGATCCTGGAAATTTTTGGTATCTTTGCGCCTTTTGGCAACGCCTCGTATGTGCCTGAGATAAATGCGGGAATGACGGGCACTCCGCTCTTTATGGCAAGGAAACCGATGCCCGGATTCCCCTCCTGAAGGCGGCCTTCCTCGCTTACCCCTCCTTCAGGGAAGATGCCTAAAACTCCGTTTTTTTTAAGCACCTCCATACCGCCTTTCAACGCAGATATGTTGGAACCCTCCTCTTTTACACAGATACAACGTAGTAATTTAAAAAGCCATTTTCCGCGTCCTTCATAATACAATTCGGTCATCATGAAAGAAACACGCCTTGGAAACATGGATTGAAGCACTATTGGGTCCATATAACTGAAATGATTCGCAGCCACAATAAGAGGCCCTCTGGCTGGTATCTTCTCTCTCAGTTCAACCTGGGTGTGAAAAAGCATCTTTAATATGAAAACACCTATCGCCTTGAGCACAAAGAAAAAACAATTGTTCAGGAAACCAAGGATACTGAACTTGTTTTGATAGGTCATGGGATTATGCATTTTTGTAAGTTTTTAGAAATAGTGACGAGTGGCGAATGACGAGTGATGCAGAAATCGCCACCCGTCACTTGTCACTCGTCACAGGTCTTTATTTTTTTCGTTATTTGGTTGTGGCCCTATGGTATTGAGCTTAATACTTTTCCATGCTACCAGAATGCCGATCAGAAAAATTCCCACGCCCAGATACAACATCAATTCCCTGACTGAAATAAAAGTCGTTAATTTGCCGATGAGCAACACGGGTGTTACCATAGCGGCGTTTACAAAGATATCCTTGCATGCAAAGGTTCTTCCCCGTAATTCGTCCGGGACGATCTTTTGGATATCCGCATTGATCGGCGCAAGGAATGCGCCTCCGGCAATCCCAATAAAGAAGATGATGCTTGAGGCTATCGCATACGATTGTACCTGAGAAAAGGCCATAATTCCAAATGCCATAATCCAAATACTAGCCGTATAAAGGATATTTCTTTTCACCCAATCGCCATACTTACCTACCATAACAGCTCCGACCAGTAGACCGCCGCCGAGCAATGTGAAAATCAGCCCCAGAGGAGTAAGCGAAGTAAAACCCCAAATTTTACCAGCGAAGTCGGAGATTGCCACATAAAAGCTGATACCGACAAGCCAGAAGATTGCGCCAAAGGAAATAAGTATCATGAGCCTTGCGTCGTGATACATGTACTTCATACCCTCTTTGATATCAGATAAAACAACGGTGATACCTTTAATTTCTGAGCGTTCTTTTTCCTTTACTGTTAGCTTCCATATAGTGCCCGCGGAAAAAAGATAGGTAAAGGCGTCAAAGTACATGGATGGTTTGAACCCTATCGAATCAAACACAACACAGCCAATGGCAGTGCCGGCCAAAACACTCAACAATGCCGAAGAAGAAATGAGAGAATTCCCGGCAAGGAGATGCCGTTCTTCAACAATATTGGGTATAATCGAAAACTTTGCAGGAGAAAAGAGACAGGTAAAGATGCCTATGACGAAGATTACGGGATAGGCTGGTGTAATGTAGGTGGAATCACGGATAATCCATGGGATAGCGCATACCAGAAGAACACGCGCCAGGTCCGAGCCTATCAATATACTCTTTCGCGACCAGCGATCTGAAAGCACGCCTGAAAAGAGACTGAACAAAAAAAAGGGGAGGACACTCCAGAAGGTGATTTTAGATAACTCTTCACCGACGTTTCCCCCTTTTTTCATGATTAATCCCAGCAGCGCCATTTGATGGAACCTGTCGCCCAGGGCAGATACAATCTGTCCGATCCAAAGCTTGGAAAAGTTATGATTTCTGAGGACTTCAGTTATTTTGACCGTGTTTTTCATGTTCTTAATCAGAAAACCCCTCACCCTAACACTCACCCACAAGGGGCGAGGGAGCTTTCCTTTCCTTGATGAGAGGGAGCATGGGAGGGCGATGTATTTTACATCCTCTGTACCTGCAACAGGCATACACGAGGATTCATACCAATATATCAAACAGAGTCTATTTGTAAATGAAATTTACCATGAAATTGTCTTGCCAGATAAATTTGTTTTTGATAACATAAAAGACCATTTTAACCGTGTTTCAAGTTGTATGTTGCTAGCAGCGTCTCAAAATTATTGATATGGAAAGGAGTTGTTTGGATGTCGCCTAAGTATGTTTATTTCTTTGGCAATGGTTCTGCAGATGGTAGAGCAGATATGAAACACCTGCTCGGTGGTAAGGGAGCAAATCTTGCAGAAATGACCAATCTGGGTATTCCCGTTCCTCCAGGATTTACGATAACAACAGAGGTTTGCGATGCATATTATAAGAATAATCAACGATACCCAAAAAGTCTTGCCGAAGAGATGGGACAGAATCTTTCCCGTTTGGAGAAACTTATGGGGGAGAAACTGGGTGATCCGAACAATCCTTTACTGGTTTCTGTTCGAAGTGGCGCCGCAGCATCCATGCCTGGTATGATGGATACGGTTTTAAACCTTGGATTAACTCCTGATGCCGTTAATGGGCTTATTAAGAAAACAGGCAACGAGCGTTTTGTGTGGGATGCGTACCGGCGGTTTATCACCATGTTTGGCGACGTGGTTATGGGTGTGGAACGACACTATTTTGAAGAGATTCTTGATAAATACAAAAAGAAGGCACGGGTAAAAAATGATACAGAACTGACGACTGACCAATTGAAAAGAATTGTCGAAGAGTTTAAGGCTGTTTATAAGAAAGAAACACGGGAAAACTTTCCAAACGACCCAAAAGTACAACTCCAGAAGGCAATAGATGCCGTATTTTCCTCCTGGAATAACCCGCGCGCCGTAAAGTATCGGCAACTCTATGAAATAAAAGGGCTTCTTGGAACGGCGGTAAATGTCCAGGCCATGGTCTTCGGAAACATGGGAAATCACTCCGCTACCGGTGTATGTTTTACCAGGAATCCCTCGACGGGCGAGAACAAATTTTACGGAGAATTCCTTACTAATGCCCAGGGTGAGGACGTCGTTGCCGGTATCCGCACTCCCGAACCGATTGTAAATCTGGAGAGGGAAATGCCCGATGTCTATGCTCTGCTTGTCAAATATAAAAATACCCTGGAGAAACATTTCAGAGATGTACAGGACATCGAATTCACCATTCAGGAAAACCGGTTGTTCATGCTGCAAACCAGAAACGGGAAACGTACCACCCAAGCGGCTGTAAAGATTGCGGTGGATATGGTTAAGGAAAGATTGATTGACAAAAAGACCGCGATTTCCCGTATTAATCCCAATGAACTTGACCAGTTGTTACACCCAACTTTTGACCCGAAGGCGAAGAAGGATGTTGTCGCCGTGGGGCTTCCGGCCTCACCAGGCGCGGCTACAGGGAAGGTGGTTTTCAGCGCCGAGGATGCAGAAAAGTTAGCGGAAAAGAAAGAAAAGGTAATTCTGGTGAGAAAGGAAACCTCACCTGAAGATATTGGCGGGATGCACGTATCCAAGGGTATCTTAACAACTCGCGGAGGTATGACCTCTCACGCGGCTGTAGTAGCAAGGGGAATGGGTAAGTGCTGTGTTGCAGGGTGCGGTGCGTTACATGTGGATTATAAAAGTCAAACCTTTATGGTGGGCAGCAAGGTAGTAAAAAAGGGAGATTATATCTCAATAGATGGCAGTACCGGCGAAGTAATGTTAGGTCAGGTTACTACCATTGACCCAAGACTCAGCGGAGACTTTGCCGTGCTTATGGAATGGGCTGACGGAATTCGTAAGCTTAAAGTAAGAACGAATGCCGATACCCCGGCGGATGCAAAAAAGGCGCGAGAATTAGGCGCAGAGGGTATCGGGCTTTGCAGGACGGAACACATGTTCTTTGGAGAAAACAGGATTGACTCTGTCCGCCAGATGATTCTTTCCTCGCCGGACGTAAAAAACTTGAAAGCCAAGATCGCCGGTATTGAGAAAGAACTTGCAAAAGCAACAAATAACAAAACGAATGGCATTAAAAAGGAACTCACGCGGGCTAAGAAGGAACTTAAAGAGCCTCTGAGTCTGTACATTTCAGCCCTCAAGAAATTACTCCCCATGCAGCGCCATGATTTCGAGCAGATATTTACAACCATGGATGGACTCCCCGTTACGATACGACTCCTCGATCCGCCTCTTCATGAATTTTTGCCTCAGGAAGAATACAATCAGAAAGAAATGGCAAAACAAATGAAGATCAGCCTTAAAGAGGTGCAGGACAAGGTGTCCGCGCTTCACGAATTGAACCCCATGCTGGGACATCGTGGATGCCGCCTTGGTGTTACGTATCCTGAAATTTACGACATGCAGGTACAGGCAATCGTCGAAGCTGCCTGCAATGTGAAGAAAAAAGGCGTTACGGTATATCCTGAAATCATGTTACCCATTATTAGCACCGAGCAGGAGTTTGATATATTAAAAGACGACGTCCACAGAATTGCAAAAGAAGTAATGCAGAAAAAGGGTTTGAAGGTTGAATATATGGTGGGTACCATGATTGAACTGCCACGAGCGGCGCTTATTGCCGACAAGATTGCAAAACACGCCGAATTCTTTTCCTTCGGAACCAATGACCTAACCCAGATGACCTTTGGCTTTAGCCGTGATGACGTGGGTTCCTTTGTGCCTGACTACATAGAAAAAGGCATTCTTGAAAAAGATCCATTTCAGATATTGGATCAGGAAGGCGTCGGGCAACTGGTGGAAATCGGGATCAAGAGAGGGCGAAGCACTCGTCCTGAGCTAAAGGTCGGTATCTGCGGTGAACACGGTGGAAATCCGCAAACCGTCGCCTTCTGCCATAAGGTCGGTATGAACTACGTGAGTTGCTCACCGTTTAGGGTGCCCATTGCCCGCCTCGCAGCCGCACAGGCGTCTCTGCAGCAGCCCGTATCGCAGGCAACGGTTTAACTTGAAAACATCCTGCCACTATGCCTTATCTCAGAGAGAGGTCTGGATAAATATTTATCTTTAGGAAAAATACAAACAGTAACATATTCCCATCTCCAGACTATTGACTTATAGCTTTTACCCGCAACTCAGTATCCACACAAAATCTTTTGCCCATATCATATTCATCTCCTTCCCAAAACAGTTGATTTAGTGGTTTGAAATACCATATACTTATAATATAAGTATTAATAACCAAAATTTAAATAGACCTTACAGGAGTTATGCACTGGTGAAACTGCGAAATGGCGAGGAGGTTTTCAGGAGTGTTTGCAGGATTTGTCATGGCGGATGCGGCGTCCTGGTTTATGTTAAAGACGACAAGGTTGTGAGAGTCAAAGGAGATCCGGCTTCACCTATGAATAAGGGCTGGATGTGCGTTAAGGGTGTTATGACACCTGAGATAGCAAACCATCCCGACCGTCTTCGCAAGCCGCTGCGTCGAAAGGGCAAGAGGGGTAGCGGACAATGGGAAAGTATCTCCTGGGATGAAATTTTGGGGGAAATTACCTCTCAACTGGATAAATTCCGCAAAGAATTCGGTCCCGAATCCATTGCCATCGGACAGGGAACCGGACGGCATCATTATATGCATGTGGTGAGGTTTGCAAATGCCCTTGGAACGCCGAACTGGTATGAACCGGGTCTCGCACAATGTTTCATCCCCAGGATTACGGTAAGCAATCTCACGTATGGTGGTTTTGTGGTTGGGGACTATTACGGAGAAATTTCTCCGAAATGTATCCTGTTTTGGGGACATAATCCTTTAGTCTCTGGACCGGACGGAGAACTGTCTATCTCTGTGAAAAGGGCGCTGGATAAAGGCGCTTTGGGCATTGCCGTAGATCCCAGGAGGTCGGAAACTGGAAAATATTGCCAGCAATGGCTGCCGATAAGACCGGGGACAGACGCCGCTCTTGCCCTGGCGATGATACATGTTGTTATCAAAGAAAATATCTACGATGCTGAGTTTGTAGCAAAGTGGACTACGGGTTTTGATGAACTGAAAAAACACGTTGAACCTTTTACTCCGGCATGGGCTGAAGCCATCACCTGGGTACCTTCATCGGATATTATAAAAGCTGCAAAAACGTATGCGTTGAATAAACCCGCTGTGCTTGAGTGGGGGCTTGGCATCGAGCAGAACCCCAATTCTTTACAGACGGTGAGGGCGGTTGCTATTCTGCGAGGGTTGACTGGAAATGTAGACGTCCCCGGCGGCGATATTCTTGGAATGAACGTAGTTCGCAGTTACCCGACTCTAAAAGATAAGCTGCCGGAAGGGATGTTGAAAAAACGTCTCGGCGCCGAGAATTTCAAACTCCTAGGGGGATGGCGCGCCTTTATGCCATCAGCCCATATTCCAACTCTTTTCAGAGCCATGCGAACGGGCGAACCTTACCGGGTCAGGGCGCTTTTAATATTTGGCGGCAATCCGTTGACTACTGTGGCAAATGCTAAGGAAGTGTATGAAAGTTTACAAAAATTAGATTTATTAGTAGTTACCGACCTTTTTATGACGCCTACTGCTGCAATAGCCGATTACGTCCTTCCGGCGGCCTTATGGCCAGAAGTCGAACAGGTTATTGGTTATCCTTTGGTGGTAGAAAACATGGTCATGGCGCAGCAGAAGATTACGCAGTTTGGCGAGTGCAGGCAAGACGAATGGATAATAGATGAAATGTCCAGAAGGCTTGGCTTGCCTGGCAGTGAGGAAAGTTTGGAGGACGTCATGAACTATCAGTTGGAGCCGTTGGGTATAACCTACCAAAAACTTAAAGAGCAAGTCTTCATACATCCGCCGCATGAGTACAGGAAATTTGAAAGGAATGGTTTTAGGACTCCTTCTAAAAAGCTTGAACTGTATTGCAGAACGTTGGAAAGGATGGGGTATGATCCTCTGCCTACTTATAAGGAACCCCCTGAAAGTCCTGTAACGACCCCTGAACTGGCCAGGGAGTTTCCCTATGTGCTTACAACGGGCAGTCGGAGGAAGGAGTTTTTTCAGAGCGAACACAGGCAGATACCGTCATTAAGAAAACGAAGACCGTATCCTCAGGTAGAAATGCATCCTGAAGTTGCTGCCTTACAAGGAATCAAACACGGAGATTGGGTTATTGTGACTTCTCCAAGAGGTAGTATACGAATGAAGGCTTTAGTTACAGGGGATATTCATCCCAGAGTGATAAATGTTGAGCACGCCTGGTGGTTTCCTGAGAAATCTGCGCCCGATTACGGGGTTTGGGAGTCAAACGCTAACATGCTTACCAATAATGCGCCGCCCTATGATCCGGCATTTGGTTCATATCAGCTAAGGGGATTGTTGTGCCGGGTTGAGAAAGAAGATAAGTAGAGGCGAACAACCGTCCGCCTCTACAAGTTGTAATTAATCATATCCTTGATTATTTTGAACGATCTTTTACTTATGCCTTGCCTAAGGTCTTTTTGCCTGGTTTCCATTCAACCGGGCACAGTTCTCCTGTCTGTAATGCTCTTAATACCCTCAGTATTTCTTCTACACTACGACCGATACCCAGATCGTGGACCAATTGGTATCGTAATTTTCCTTCCAGATCAATAATAAATGTACCCCTTAATGCAATACCCTTGTCTTCGAGCAGTACACCATACTTTCTGGAAACCTCTTTGGTAATATCGCTGAGCAAAGGATAGTTGAGACTTCCAAGTTCTTTCAGCCATGCCTTATGGGAAAAAACACTGTCGATACTCACCCCCAATACTTGCGCATTCATTGACTTAAACTCGCTATCCCGCTTTGAAAATTCAGTGATTTCCGTAGGGCATATAAAGGTAAAATCGAGAGGATAGAAGAAAAGCACAACCCATTTCCCCTTATATTCGTCCAAACATACATCTTTAAATTTGTCTCCAACAACACCCTGCATGGTAAACTCAGGCGCATTTTGACCAATCTTTATACTCATCCTAAACCTCCTTTATTCAAATTGTAATTATTGTTAAATAACAATACAAACTTATTATAAAAATATTTTAGACGATGTCAAGATATTTTTGATTTTATTTTTTTATGACAAAAAAGGTTAACGCCATTACCTGAAATACTAAAGCAAGTAATAGATAAGCATGGACATCGCTATTGCGATGGAGGTAAGCGAAGACGAGTGAGCCGAAAACAAAGCATTGGATAACGGATGCAAGAATAATGAACCACGATGCGGGTTCATAAGTCAACGTTCGGTTAATGTTTTTTACTTCGTTTAATAGTGATTCCACGAGAAAATCTTTTTCCTCATACCCTTTTTCTTTCTTACTTTTAAGGGTAAGGCATTCCCGGCAAATGAGTTTTCCATCTTCTTGATATACGGCATGTCCGGAGTCGATGTCTTTTCTGGAAAGACTTCTTTTACAATTGGCGCATAATTTGATTTCTAGCATAATATTTTTGCTGTATTATAAATTGGTTTTAGCATGCACAAAGCGATATTATACCAAACCCGTCTACTGTACAAGTCTTTATTTAAGTCCGTAGCGATCCAGTTTCCTATAAAGGGTGCGTTCGCCAATGCCAAGCATCTTTGCCGCTTCTTCCCTATTTCCGCCCACCGTGGCTAAGGTGCTTTTGATGAGTTCCCTTTCGGCTTCTTCAATGGTAATTCCAGCTGCCAGACTGGGTGTTGTGGATATTTCGCTGCTGCGCTGTAATATATGATCCGGTATGTCTTCTCTGTCTATGGTGTCTTTCCTGCTTACCACAACCATACTTTCGATGCAATTTTTTAATTCCCGCACGTTTCCAGGCCAGGAATATTTATACAGAATCTTTCGTGCCTCAGGAAAAATAACCGAGACTTTTTTATTGTGTATCTGTGAAAATTCACGGAGAAATGCATCCATGAGCAGTGGAATGTCATCGAGTCTCTCTCTGAGAGGAGGTAATTTGATAGAAACGACGTTCAGTCTAAAATACAGGTCTTCTCTAAATTTCCCCTCCTTTATAAGTTTCTCAAGATCCTGATTTGTCGCGGCGATCAGGCGAACATCGACCTTGATGGACTCATTGCTGCCAACACGCGTGACTACGCCATCCTCGATCACCCGTAATAGCTTGACCTGTGTGGAAAGTGGCATATCTCCAATTTCATCTAAAAATAACGTGCCGTGATTGGCATACTCAAATTTTCCTTTCCGCTGGTACATGGCCCCTGTAAAAGAGCCTTTCTCATGTCCGAAAAGTTCGCTCTCAAGGAGATTTTCAGGGATAGCGGCAGCATTTAAGATTACCAGGGGGTTATTCTTCCTGGGGCTGTTATTATGGATAATCTTTGAAATGAGTTCTTTCCCTGTCCCACTTTCACCCGTTATCAGTACCGTAGCCGTAGTTCCTGAAATTTGATTGACAACGTTTAACACCTTTTGCATCTTTTGACTATTCCCAATAATGCCGGACAGTCCAAATTTTTCGTCAAGCTGTTTGTGCAACTCCCTGTTACTTCTTATAAGATTTTGCTTCTCGACGAGCTTGCCAACTTCTGCGCGGAGGTGATTAATGTTGATGGGTTTCAAAAGATAGGTAGCCGCGCCTTTTTGCATGGCATCTACGGCAGTTTCAACCGTACCATAACCAGTGATCAGGATTACTTCGGCTTCAGGTAATCTTTCTTTTGTTGTTTTGAGTATTTGTAAGCCATCGATGTCATGCATAATTAAGTCGGTAATTACAATATCGATTCCCCCGGCTTCAATGATTTCCAATCCTTCTTTACCGCTCGTAGCAATACGGCATTTACATCCCACCTTCTGCAATGCCTCTGCTGTAGCAATTGCATGCTCTTCATTATCATCAATAACAAGAATAACAGTTTGGTTCATTGATAGGTGTTAATGAATTGTTAAATGTATGGGTAATTTTATAGAAAAGTTGGTTCCTTTCCCCTCTTCACTCTGAACCGAAATCGTTCCTTTATGGTCTTCGATAATACGCTTCGCTGTGGGAAGACCCAGACCAGTTCCCGTCTTTTTGGTGGAGAAATAGGCTTGAAATATTTTATCGATAATATCTTTGGGAATACCTGAGCCGGTATCCGTTATGTCTATTTGTATGTATTTTTTATCCAGGGATGTACGAACCATAAGTTCTCCGCCATTTTCCATTGCTTGTTTGGCATTGATAATGATGTTCAGAATCGCCTGTTTTACCAGATTGCTATCTATGCGACACAGAGGGAGATTGGCATCGTAGCTTTTTAGGATCAATATCTTTTTTTGTTTGATTTCAGGCGTAACAAAATCGACCACCTCGTCCAAAATCTCATTAATATCATGGTCTTTCAGTTCTAGTTTTTGTCCCCTCGCAAATCTTAAAAAATCATTCAGGATTTCATCCAGGCGTTGTACTTCTTTTTGTAAGACCTGTGTCTTCATGTACACTCTTTTGCTGTTTTCTCCCGTCATACTTTCCAGCTCTTCTTTAAGAAGCTGAAGGTTGATATTGAGCGTACTCAGCGGATTTTTAATTTCGTGGGCAAGTCCCCCTGCCAGCGTGCCGATAAAAGCTAATCTTTCGGAGTTTATTGCTCTTTTCTCAAGATTTCTGGTCTTATCAATAGCCTTTCGTACATAGAAAAAGGCCATCGGAATAAAAATAATAATGGATGCTGCCGCACCGATTAAATACGGGATCACATTTTTCTAATAAAAAAATTGAGCCAGGAAGACGGGCTTGGTTGCTTTCTTCCTGGCTCTCAGATGTTGTTGATATATTAGTTTTTAGGAGGCGACGCGAGTTACTTTTTGAGCTTGTAATCCTTTTGCCCCTTCAACGATTTCAAACTCTACCTTTTCTCCGTCTTCCAGTGTTTTAAATCCATCGCCGCCAATATTTGAATAGTGAACGAAAACATCGCCACCGCCTTCTTGCTCAATAAAACCAAAACCCTTTTTTGCATCAAACCACTTAACTTTACCGATTGCCATAACTATTGCTCTCCTAATTGAATAAATACAACTTAAAACAGTTCAAACATGTACATCCACATCAACTTATGTTCTATCCTTTATGCCTTCTCTCTCCTCCTAAAAAGACCAAAAGATATAAATAATGGATAAAACTTATAATTTTTTTTCTACCACTCCTCCTTTTACTAAATATCTTTACATGATTCACTAAAACTAACTGATACTACTTTTAAATAGTCAAGTAAAGTGTAATGTCTTTAAACACTTGAAGGGTTGAGCTGCTCTTTCTCTTTGAGGGCGGCCTTTCTGCTCAACTTAACTCTTTTTTGATCGTCAATTCCAATTACTTTTATCATAATTTCCTGGCCTACCTTGACAACGTCCTCGACTCTTTCAATATAGCTGTCAGACAGTTCAGAAATATGTACCAGTCCATCATGACCTGGAATTATTTCCACAAAAGCCCCGTATTCTTTTAAAGAAAGCACTTTTCCCGTGTAGGTTTTACCAACCAGGACTTCCTCTGTCATACGCTCAATCCATGTTTTGGCTTTTTGCGCTGATTCGGTAAGCGCTGCGGAAATAATGACAGTACCGTCATCTTCGATCTCTATCTTTGCAGTAGTTTCTTCCTGTATTTTCTTGATATTTTTACCGCCAGGGCCAATAATCAGACCAATTTTTTCAGGATTAATTTTAATATGAATCACTTTTGGCGCATATACAGAGATCTCTGGTCTTGGATTTTCAATAACCTTTGCAAGTTCCTGAAGGATATGAAGTCGGCCTTCTTTCGCTTGTGTTAGGGCATCCCGCATTATTTTTTCTGTGATTCCGGCGATTTTGATGTCCATTTGCAGGGCAGTAACGCCTTTTTCAGTTCCGGCAACTTTAAAATCCATGTCGCCCAAGTGGTCTTCAGTCCCCAAGATATCCGATAATATACATACGTTGTTCCCTTCTTTAATCAAACCCATGGCTATACCTGCAACTGGCGCATGTATGGGAACGCCGGCGTCCATCATGGAAATGGTTCCGCCGCAAACTGAGGCCATCGAAGACGAACCGTTAGATTCCATAATATCAGAAACGATTCGAATCGTGTAAGGGAACTTGCTTGGTGGAGGTAACACAACCTCCAATGCCCGTTCTGCCAGTGCTCCGTGTCCGATTTCACGTCTGCCTGGCCCACGCAATGGTTTTACCTCGCCGACGCAGAAAGGAGGAAAATTGTAGTCCAGCATGAATTTTTTCGAATATTCATCTTCAATGGTATCTACTCTTTGTTCGTCCATGGTTGTTCCCAGCGTTGTTACCACAATAGCCTGCGTTTCACCCCTTGTAAATAATGCTGATCCGTGAGTTCTGGGTAAAATGCCTACTTCACAGGAAATAGGGCGAATATTCGTTAATCCGCGCCCATCTGGTCTCTTTCCTTCTTTTATGATTTGGTCGCGAACTATCATTGTTTCTATTCTTTCGAAGATTGCCTTAATTGTCTTTTTTGTCGGTGCACCTTCTTGATCGGTACAATATTTATTTATAATTTCCTTTAGTATTTCGTTTAATGCCAGCTTTCGTGCGTCTTTTCCTGGCGTATGATTCCTTTCTAATATTTTTGAGTAGTATTTCTTTTTAATTTCCTCCGTGAGGATCATATCAATTTTTAATGGTGGAATAGGTTGTTTTTCTTTTCCGCACTTAACCAACAGTTCCCTCTGGAGTTGTACGATTTCCCTGATAAAGGTATGCCCAAACATAATAGCATTGACCATCTGTTCTTCAGGGATTTCTTTGCCGGATGCCTCGACCATCATTACCGCTTCTTCCGTTCCTGACACGACAAGGTCAATGCTGCTCAGCGCCAGTTCAGAATGGGTTGGATTGATAACAAATTCTCCATTGATTTGGCCTACTCTTACAGAACCTGTTGGTCCGCAAAAAGGAATACTTGAAACAGATAAAGCAGCAGACGCACCAATCATAGCAAGGATATCAGGGTCATTTTCTTTATCTGCGGAAAAAACCATGGACATGACTTGGACTTCGCGGAGGTATGTTTCTGGAAAGAGTGGCCTGATGGGACGATCTATTAACCGCATGGTTAATGTTTCTTTTAAGGTAGGTCTTCCCTCTCTCTTAAAAAAACCGCCTGGAAACTTTCCGGCAGCATACATTTTTTCCCTGTAATCTACGGTTAGAGGGAAAAAATCAGCTTCTTCTTTTTCTTCTGGTGCTGACACTGCTGTGGCCAAGACCATCGTATCTCCGTATCGAACGATAGCTGCACCATCAGCTTGTTTTGCAATTTTACCTACTTCTATACTGAGGGTTCTTTTGCCGATCAACCTTTCTACTTTACAGTACGCCATTTATACCTCCAAACTTATTTATTATTTGCCTTGACCAGCAAAAGGGATGAATGATTTGAATTTTTTTATGCATTTTTGGGATAGGTCTATAACTTCCTCCTAAATACTTTGATTTACTTCCGTATACCAAGTTTATTGATAAGCTTTTTATATCTGTCATTGTCCCTGCTTGATAAATATTTAAGCAATGCCGACCTGCGCCCAACCATTTGAAGCAGTCCCCTACGGGAAGTATGGTCCTTTGAATGTTCCTTCAGATGGCCGCTCAAATGATTAATTCGTTCTGTTAGCAAAGCCACCTGCACCTCCGGAGAACCCGTGTCGCTTTCATGGACTCTGAGGTCATTGATAATTCGCTGTTTCACTTCTTTATTGATCATTTACTTCGATTCCTTACATAAAATAAATTATTCAAAACTCTAATTAATTCTTGTGTAACTATTAATTATCACGTTTGTTGTGTAAATTACGTTATTAATATAGCAAAGCGTGTCCGTCATTTGCAACAAAAAAATTTAACGTTTTTCCGATGAGCATAGAAGTCCTGAAGAGTTTAAAAACCTCCTATAAAAAACTGCTGCAAAAAGTCACCCATAGGAAACGATATAAATATTTTAAGTCATCAAATTTAAGGCGCCACCCTTTATCCCGCTGAGTGAATCATAGATTAATTTAATTTTTCGATTTTGGCCCCGCAGACCTTGTACTCTGCCGTTTGGGTGATATTGTCGTATGCATCCTTTGTCAGCTTGTTCACGGCGGCCTCCACAAAGTGCATCGGTATCCAGATAATGCCTTTCTTCACCTTATCGGAAACTTCGGCACGCGCAGTTATACATCCACGGCGAGTACAGATCCTTACTATCTCACCATCAAAGACACCTAATTCACAGGCATCGGACTGATGTATTTCGACAAAGCAATCATTGGTCTTATGGATGATGCCCGCTGATCTCCGTGTCATTGTCCCTGCATTATAATGATAGAGGGTACGCCCGGTGGTTAGCAGTAATGGATATTGCTTGTCGGGACTCTCGGCTGGCGCACGGTAAGGCAGCACAAAAAACTTGCCAAGACCTCGCGTAAATTTACCTTCATGCAAAAATTTAGTGCCGGAATGTTTTGTGTCAGGACATGGCCATTGAATTCCATTATGCTCGATCCTTGCATAATTAATGCCTGCAAATATAGGCGCCAGGCTGGCAATCTCGTCCCAGACCTCTTTGGGAGACGGATAATCCATTTTATAACCCATGAGGTTGGACAACTCACAGATAATCTGCCAGTCAGGTTTTGTATTTCCGATAGGGTTAATAGCCTTGCGCACACGCTGTACACGACGTTCCGTGTTGGTAAAGGTACCGTCCTTTTCTGCAAAACTGGTAGCTGGCAGGACGACGTCCGCATATTTGGCCGTCTCCGACATAAAGATGTCCTGCACGACAAGAAATTCTAGGTTTTTTAACCCACGAATGGTGTAATCCTGGTTGGGTTCGCTCATGACTGGGTCTTCACCTATTACGTAAAGTGCCTTAAATTGACCCTTGTTCATGCGTTCAAACATGGTTGGCGAGGTAGCCCCTTGCGTTCTTGGTAATTTAACACCCCATGCCTTTTCAAACTTTTCAACAACCTCCGGATCTGAAAGATACTGGTAACCGTGCATCCTGTCAGGCAAAGCACCCATATCGGTGGCGCCCTGTACGTTATTCTGTCCTCGGATGGGATTGACGCCCGTGCTAGATTTCCCAATATGGCCGGTCAACAAGGCAAGGTTCGCAATGGTTCGCACGTTATCAGTACCGCAGGTATGCTCGGTAATACCCAGGGTATAAAATATGGCTGATTTCTCAGACTTGGCGTACAATCGGGCAGCCTGACGAATATCTTCTGCAGGAATACCGGTATATTCCGAGGCCTTTTCCGGAGTAACATCCTTCACAAATGCCTTTAACTCTTCAAAACCTTCGGTCCGAGTCTTTATGAATTCTTTATTTTCAAGGCCTTCGGCAATGATGACATGGGCTATCGCATTCAATAACCAGTTATCCGAACCCGGCCTTACTGAGAGATACAGCTTGGCATGCTGGGCAAACCAGATTTTCCTTGGGTCTGCCACGATGAACGTGCATCCCTTCCTCAACGCCTTCTTCATCTCCAATCCCACAATAGGATGCGCTTCTGTTGGATTCCCCCCAATCAGAAAGATGAGCTTGCAATCCTTGATTTCACTAATGGAATTGGTCATCGAACCGCTACCGAATGACATCGCCAGACCGGCGACGGTAGGAGCGTGTCAAGTCCGGGCACACTGGTCTACGTTGTTAGTGCCAATCGTAGCCCGCCCAAATTTCATCGCCAGATAATTTTCTTCATTGGTGCATCGCGAAGAGCTAAACACCCCAATGTTATCTGCTCCGTATTTGGTTTTTATTTCACTTAGTTTGCCGGCAACCAGACTAAGCGCCTCGTCCCATGTTGCCTCTTCAAATTTTCCATTCCTCTTTATGAGTGGATGTTTTAATCGATCGGGATGATGGATAAAATCATATCCAAAACGTCCCTTCACACACAAATTGCCGTCGTTGGGAATAGACCCTACTTTCGAAGTCACCTTGACGACCCGATTCCCTTTAATGTTTAAATACATCGTACAGCCTACACCGCAATAGGCACAGGTGGTTTTGACCTGTTTAAATTCCCACTCCCGTCCTATTCCAACTGCCTGCTTTTCTACCAACGAACCAACTGGACAGGTAGACACACACTGGCCGCACAATACACACGTTGTATCGCGCCGGGGTTTCCCGAACGGCGTCCCCGTCTCTGTTTCAAATCCCCTGTTCTTAAAATCAATTGCGTAATCCTGCTGTACTTCGGCGCAAATACGAACACAGCGGCCGCACAGGATGCATTTGCTGGTATCATGCTGAATGACAGGATTTTCATCCTCAATGATACCGCCGTCAGGCTCTTCAAAAAATCGACTTTCCCTCACGCCGTACTGATAAGCAAGGTCTTGCAGCTTACAGGAACCACATTTCTCACAGGTCATACAATCTCTGGGATGATCTGAAAGAATTAGTTCTAAAACCATCTTTCTGGTTTTTAATACTTTTTCAGAATCAGTGCGGATCACCATACCATCGGTAGCCTCTGTATTACAGGACGTAATAAGCGCATTTGATTTACCCCTCTCGATCTCTACCATACAAACGCGGCATGCCGCAAAGGGTTCGAGGCGTGGGTCATGACAGAGCGTTGGGATGCGAATACCGGTTGAATTGGCTGCTTGCAAGATTGTTTTGCCTTTATCTACCTCTACGGTTTTACCGTCGATATTTACTTTAATTTTTGGAACCATTACCATAAATAATTTTCTCCTTGATTTTCAATTAGATTCTTCGCTTCGCTCAGAATGACAAACGGTGTCATTCTGAGGGAGTGAAACGACCGAAGAATCTCAAACTTTGAAATTCCAGTACGTATACGTTCAATTAGAATACGGATTTCCACAGAGCAGATACGCACAGATTATTTTTCAATTTTTATATCCTGTTAATCCGTACTACAATCCATCAACTTCTTGTTTTTTCTGCGTGTTTTTCATGCCGCCATTTCCGTAAGCGCTTTAATATCAAGGGCTGAAGCTGTCATCAGCGAACAAGAGAACTTCTGGCCTTTCTACGTCAAAACATAGCGGTTGGCCCTCGGAACTTTGCGGATTAGACCGTGTGCCCGCAGCAGCTTTATCCGTCGGGTCGTACGGCCGGAATACTTCTTTTGCTGATCCTTGCCGGCTTGTTCGGATTCCCGGTAAAGCCACTT